>JBMSWW010000102.1:0-5869 GCA_049425065.1 Chitinophagaceae bacterium | reverse complement strand
TCTATTTGGCGTCGCGTTGAACTTCGGGCTTCAGGCAAGAAACCTGGCTCGCCGATCTATTCAGTCAAGCACGAACCTACGTTTCGGAATTGAAACCGGAAGAGACACTGTTACTGATATCAATTTTATCCAAACCCGTCAGTTGGCCCTTACCCAGAGTATTTATTTTCCAAGAATGATCCCCAGCGCTCCGTGGTTACCGCAAGAAATACGCAGCAATATCAAATCAGTACTTTCTGTTAACATAGCCAACACAGAAAGAAGAGAGCTTTTTAATCTTTCCTCGTATAGCGCTGCTTGGGGATATGATTTTCGATACAAAAATGCTTTATTCAATATTCGAATTCCCAATATTGAATACAATGCTATTGCCAGAAGAGCTCGTCTGCTTCAATTAATCGACAGCAATGCACTTTTAAAAAATATTTTTGTGGACGGTTTAATTATCTCTTCAAGTGCGGGATTTCAAATTACTAAAGAGGGTAAAAAACATATCAGCAGCCTCCGCTTTAATATAGAAGAGTCTGGTTTATTGAGTGGGGTTATCAGAAGTCCCTTTATGGACAGCAATTTATTCCGTTTTGTAAAAACGGATATAGATTTATCTACTAAAAGAATTTTTAGAAAGACCTCGCTGGCCATGCGATTGTTTGCCGGAATCGGTTATGAATTTAACAGTACTCGAAATCCGGTCAATCAAAATAATCTACCACTTTACCGTCAATACTTTGCCGGCGGTCCAAACAGCATGCGCGCCTTTGGATTGCGCAAATTAGGCCCGGGCTCCTCGATACAAGAATACGGAAACAAAGGATTGCCAGAGCGATACGGAGACATGCAACTAGAAGCTAACATTGAGTTTCGTTTTCCTTGGTTCAAGATTTCAGGAATGCGGGTGAATGGTGCGGTGTTCACTGACATCGGCAATATCTGGTATGTAAAGAAAGCCCCGGGAAGAATACCGGAAGAAATATTTAATTTAAAGAGATTGGGTAAAGATTTGGCGGTGGGCGTAGGTACCGGACTACGATTAGATTTTACCTACTTTGTAATACGACTAGATTATTCAATTAAGGCAAAAGACCCCAGTCCCTCTCCTGCAAATCGTGCCTATCAAAATAAATGGTTCGGCTATCCCAAATGGAGTGACATGGATCAGTTTCAATTGGGGATCAACTACCCCTTCATTTTGTGAGCTTCTTCAAAAGCTTCCATCGTTTGCGCATCCTCCACAAAGAACTCGCCTATTTTCGTTCTTCTCAGCGAACTTAAATATCCTCCGCATGCCAAAATCTTTCCAAGATCGTTGGCAAGACTGCGGATATAGGTTCCGGTGGAGCACCGAACCAGAAATTGCACGACCCCTTCATTAAAAGACAAAATATCAAAAGTATAAATGGTGACAGGTCTTGGCTCTAGCTTTACTTCTTTTCCTTGACGCGCCAATTCATATACTCTTTTTCCATTTTGTTTGATGGCAGAATGTGCAGGAGGAATTTGCAAGATGGGGCCCGTTAATTGCAAGGCCGCCTCTCGAATTTTCGCCAGCGAAATGGATTGGATCGGTAAAAAATTTTCCGGATCTGATTCCAGATCATAGGTGGGAGTTACAGCACCCAACGTAATGGTGCCTGTATATTCCTTTTCACGAGACATAAACTCATTGATCCGTTTGGTAAATTTTCCGGTGCACACAATCAAAAGACCCGTAGCGAGCGGATCTAAGGTGCCGGCATGCCCGATTTTTTTTATGCGAATAATATTACGAAGCTTGCGCACTACATCGAAAGAAGTCCATTGAAGGGGCTTGTCAATCAACAACACTTTGCCTTCTTCGAAAGATGCATTTTCACCGCTCATAAAGCTGAATTAAAGTAACGCTGATTATTAATAAGCACGGGCAAATAAAACTCTTTGCGAAGAGGGTTTTCCGGTCAAGATACAAACACCTTCTTCCTGCGGATTATCCAGCGGAATACAACGAATGGTGGCCTTTGTTTTTTCTTTGATGGCCTCTTCCGTTTCCGAAGTACCATCCCAATGAGCCGCTATAAAGCCCCCTTTCTGATCCAATAGCTGTTCAAATTCCTCCCAGCTATTAGCCGGAGTAATATGTTGGTCTCGATAATTGGTAGCTTTTGTAAACAAGGAAGCTTGTATATCCACCAAGATTTCTTCAATTGTGCGAATGATATCATCAAGCGGAACCAATTTTTTTTCCTTGGTATCGCGGCGAGCTAGCTCACACACTTGCTGTTCCAAATCACGAGCACCGATGGCAATACGCAGAGGAACTCCTTTCATTTCATATTCTGCAAACTTCCAGCCGGGTCTTGCATTATCATTATCATCATACTTGACACGAATACCTTTTGTTTTCATATCATTCATAATAGCATGAACCCGGGTATCGATGGCCGCTTTTTGTTCATCACCTTTGTAAATTGGAACAATCACAACTTGAATGGGAGCAATCTTTGGAGGAATCACTAACCCATCATCATCACTATGTGCCATCACTAAGGCCCCAATCAAACGAGTACTTACTCCCCAGCTAGTGGCCCATACATAGTCTAATTTATTTTCTTTGTCACTAAACTTTACATCAAATGCTTTGGCAAAATTTTGTCCCAGAAAATGAGAAGTTCCTGCTTGCAACGCTTTACCATCCTGCATCAAAGCTTCAATGCAGTAAGTATCTTCTGCACCGGCAAATCGCTCATTGGGTGTTTTTATACCTTTGATCACTGGCACAGCCATCCAATTCTCAACAAAGTCAGCATATACATTCAACATTTTTACCGTCTCCTCTACTGCTTCCTGTTTAGTAGCATGCGCAGTATGCCCTTCTTGCCACAAAAATTCTGCTGTTCGTAAAAACAACCTTGTACGCATTTCCCATCGAACAACATTCGCCCACTGATTAACTAATATAGGAAGATCGCGATAGGATTGAATCCAGTTTTTGTACGTGCTCCAAATGATCGCTTCACTCGTGGGACGAACTACTAACTCTTCTTCGAGCTTCGCTTCAGGATCTACGATCAATTTTCCTTTTTGAGAAGGATCTGCTTTTAAACGATAGTGTGTAACTATCGCACATTCTTTAGCAAAGCCCTCTGCGTTTTTTTCTTCAGCTTCAAATAAACTTTTAGGAACAAAGAGTGGGAAATAAGCATTCACATGTCCAGTGTCCTTGAACATCCTATCCAAGGCATCCCGCATATTTTCCCATAGCGCGAAACCATAGGGCTTAATGACCATACACCCTCTCACCGCAGAATAATCTGCCAACTCACCTTTTAATACTAAATCGTTATACCATTGGGAATAGTCAGTACTACGGGATGTAATTTCTTTACTCATAATATTGGAGTTGTACCTATATAGGGTTTACCTTTTTTTTAACAGCGCCACACGCTTTTTGTTCCCTAAAAGCCGAACTTTGTTATGGATCACAAAAGTAACAACTTCAGCTATGAAAACAACCAACCTCTTCGCCTTGTTGTTAGTGGTACTTCTTAGCAGCTGCACAGCAGCTTATCGTACCGGACAAACCCCCGATGACGTTTACTACTCGCCTGCGCGCCCTGAGGAAGAGTATGTGAGAGTACAGCGAGAAGAGAGCCGACGTTATCGTTATGCTGAAGACTATGAAGACCGTTACTTGCGAATGAAAGTACGCAACCGTCATCAATGGAATGACTTGAATGACTGGTATGCTTACGAAAGATGGACCTTAGGCTCTAATAGCTACTTTGCACCCACCTTGAATCCATTTGTATCCTGGAATTATTTTTATAACCCCTATTACAGTTATTACAACCCCTATTTTGCACACTGGGCCATAGCCACCGCCGTTACAAAACCTGTAACCACAGGGCCTAGAACTTTTAACCTGAATTCGTATCAGCAGACACCGGTGAATATTAAATCTACTCGTGCTCAATTCAGTCAATATTTCCCTGTCAATGCCGCCGCTCCTGCCAACCGCAGTTCGAAAAATAACAGAGGCAATTCCCTTCGTGAAATATTCAGCAACAGTGGTAGTAGCTACACCACTCCGGGCAGTAATTCTTCAGGAGGAAGCAGTAGTTCTAGCTCATCCCGAGGAAGCTCTTCTGGAGGCAGCGCACCCGTAAGAAGATTCTAACGCAATCAACCCTATGAAGAAACTGGCTTTACTATTTGTAACAGGATTCTTGGGAACCACCCTGATAGCACAGGAGCCCTCAGATGCATTGCGATTTTCTTGGACTAATTCCAATGGTACCGCCAGACAACAATCTATAGGAGGAGCCATGGCTTCATTGGGAGGAGACCTTTCTGCAGCCTTTATAAATCCGGCAGGACTAGGATTTTACAGAACCGGAGATCTTATTATCAGTCCAGGATTTAATCAGCTCCAAAACAAATCTACTTATTACGGCACAACAGTAAAAGATAATAGAGCCTCTATAGGCTTTGGAACTACCGGCTTTGTAGTGGGGACAGCCACTGAGCCCAAGGGAAGCTTGGCCTTTGCCGTAGCGATAAATCGCTCGGCATGGTTTGGCAACAACTTATTATCTCGAGGCGCCAATACGCAAAACTCTTACTCACAAAAATTTCTGGAAGAAATAGCCGGACAAGGAGATGCCAACATAGTTGCACAGAACTATCCATTCGGGTCCAGTTTAGCTTTTAATACTTTTTGGATTGACACCATTAATGGAGGAAGCCCAGGAAATTACCAATACCAAAGCAGGGCACCTATTGGAAATCTTTTACAAGAAAATGTAGTAACCAGCAGAGGCGGGATCAGCGAACTAGCTATCGCCCTGGCAGGCAGCAAAAATGAAAAACTATTTTACGGCTTCACCCTAGGAATGCCCTTTTTAAATTATACGCGTGAAACAGAATTTACCGAAGCCGATAAAAGCACTTATCTCAACAACTTCGACTTTGCCACCCTTAGCGAATCCCTACACACTAAAGGAAATGGGTTGAATCTTAAAGCAGGAATTATTTATCGTCCTGCCCCACAATGGCGTTTTGGATTATCGATTCATTCTCCCACTTACTTAAAACTCACGGACACCTATAGCGCCAGTGTTACCACCAACACGGAAAATTATATGGGGACGCAAACACAGCGCTCGTCGGATGTTAACAATGGCTATGACGGAAATTTCAGCTACTACCATTTTACTCCCTATCGCTTAATGATCGGCGGCTCTTATGTAATCAGAGAAGTGGAAGATATTACCCAACAAAAAGGATTTTTAACTGCCGATCTGGAATACGTCAATTACCGCGCCTCCTCTTACAAAACCGACCCCGAGCAACCTAATAGTAGCAGTGCTAAGGCTTATTTCAATAATCTGAACAAAGCCATTGATAATGCATATAAAGGTGCCTTTAACCTTCGTGTAGGAGGTGAGCTTAAATTTACCACATTGATGACCCGCTTGGGCTTGGCGGTACTGGGCAATCCCTATGAAAACATAGTAGGAGAAAAAGGAAGTCGACTTCAATTAACAGGGGGGCTTGGTTACAGAGATAAAGGATACTTCATTGACCTCGCCTACGTGCACACCCTGGGCACTGACGTTCATTACGCTTACAGACTTTCACAATCTCCTTTTGCTGGTGCTACACTAAAGCAAACAGGCAGTCGTGTGCTGCTTAGTTTCGGAGTCAAATTCTAGTAAACTCCTTGATTGGGTTGGACTGCTTACTAACAAAAAATAGCAAAGCATAACGAGATTGGCTGAAAGGGTTTGTTGATGGTGCTATTTTTAGCCATGAATAGACTTATGCAGACCAAGCTTTTAAACCAACTCATTACTTAAAGATTGCTGTGGCTGTTTGCACTTTTGCATCAGAA
>JBMSWW010000101.1:0-5926 GCA_049425065.1 Chitinophagaceae bacterium | reverse complement strand
GAGCGGGAGACCGGGCTCGAACCGGCCACCTGAAGCTTGGAAGGCTACCGCTCTACCAAATGAGCTACTCCCGCTAGTGATGATCCTGTGAATGGACCGCCGTGTATTTCAATTCTACATCAATTCTATCTCGGCAAATTCATTGTTCTTGTAACAAAGAATTTATTTGTGGGCAAGGATGGATTCGAACCACCGAACTCCGAAGAGGACAGATTTACAGTCTGTTGCCGTTGGCCACTTGGCTACTTGCCCGCCCTGAGCCACCTGCCAGAATCGAACTGGCGACCTACTGATTACAAATCAGTTGCTCTACCAGCTGAGCTAAGGTGGCTTACTATTTTTAAGCCGTTGCTGGATCATTGGGCTAACCGAACCTGCCTTCCAAAAATCCAGCCGATCCGGGCAATAAAGAGCTACCCCAATTTTTGGGAAGGCAAAGGTAAGGGAATTTCAATATTGGAAAAATTTTGAGGGGATTTTTTCCGCTGAAAACCAAGAAATAAAAAGACCTCCGAAGAGGTCTTTGGGCTACTAAGCCTGCTGTTTTTCCTTTTTTCGTTTAATCTGGTTGACCAAAGAATCGAAAGCATCCCCAAAGGAGACATCAAATGACTTACTGCTAGTTTTCACAAAGAAATCGTATTGGGGAATATGCACTCTAATTTCAACTACTTTGTCCTTAATTGTATGGGCAAGATTATCCAGTTTCAAAAAAACATTCACATCGATAATATTGTCACTGAAGGTTGAGAGCTTCTGAATTTTCTTCTGGATTTGCTCAATGAGTTTACTATCAGCATCGAATCGCACTGTTTGAATACTTACGTTCATAACTTACTTTTTTACTCGGTTAAACAATGGGTAAAGAACTTGGTAGCTACCGCCAATACAATTTACAAAAATTCAGGGGTAAAAAAAAGTACCCTCCTACAAGTTTTACAGGACTTTAACCCTTGGGATGTGCCTTTCGGTGCACCTCCCGTAATTTGTCAATGGTATTATGCGTGTATACCTGGGTAGCAGCGAGACTGCTGTGGCCTAATAATTCCTTGACTGCATTTAAATCGGCCCCATTATTCAGCAGATGAGTGGCAAAGCTATGCCGTAGCACGTGTGGACTTTTTTTAGCCAAGGTGGTAGCTTCCCCAAGTATGCTACTCACCAATAACCATGCATAACGAGGATATAATTTTTTGCCTTTTTCTGTAACTAACAAGAAGGGATCCGCATCAGGAAACTGCTCATTTTTTTGTGCGATATATTCTTTTAGCAACTTGATTAATTCTGTATTCAGAGGCAGCACTCTCTCTTTATTTCCTTTACCTAGTACTTTTAACTGTGATCTGCCAAATTCCAGTTGTTCTTCTTTGAGATATATCAATTCACTTAACCGCATACCCGTGGAGTAAAATAGCATCACCAATACCCGGGTATTGAATGAACGCCAATCCTCCTGGGAGATTTCCAATAGTTCTCCCAGTTTTACAATCTCTTCCTCCTTGACAAAACTGGGTAATCGTTTTCCCATTTTGGGAGTGGTAACCTGTGCCATGGGTGATTGAGGCACTACTCCATTTCTCAAGAGATATTTGTAAAAAGATTTAAGAGCAGAGATTTTTCGGACAATGGTTCGGGCAGTAACGCCACTTTCCTTTAGTACAGCCAACCAACTTCGAATCATGGTGGGCTTTACCTCCAGAATCAAGGTTATTCCCAACTCATCTCGTAGGTAATTAGTCCAGAGTTCTAAATCTCCTGTATAGGCCGTAAGCGTGTGCAAGGAGTATCTCTTTTCAAATTTGAGATACCTTAAAAAATCCTGCAGAAGAGCGTTTATTTCGGTTGCATGACTCACGTTCGTAAAACTACTGAATTTGATTGCCTCAAATTACAAGTAAACAAAAAACCCGCAGTAATCTGCGGGTTTACAATATATTCTGAAGCGGGTTACGATTAACCTTCAATCTTACCGCTGGCCAGTTGTTGCTTGTAGATCGCTTTCAAAACTTCCCCTCTTCTTTTTACAGAAGGCTTGGTGTAGCTCTGACGCTCACGCAATTGAATGAGAGTTTTAGACTTCTCAAACTTCTTTTTGTACTTCTTGAGTGCCTTGTCAATGTTTTCGCAATCCTTGGAATCGATAATAAGCATAGTTAATACCTCCTTTAAATGGAGGGCAAAGTTAGGGAAATTTTAATTCCCACAAAATTCTATTGAATTCTTTGTCCTTTTAGAGCCCCTGAAACAGCCTGGTCCATGACTCGCTCGGCATAGGGACGGCTTATTTCATTCAAGGCTTCAATACGCTGGTTAATAAGGTCTTTATCATCCATAGTGATGGCAAGTTGCAGAGACTGCATAGCCTCTGCCGTGGCTAACATCTCATCTTTGGTTAACAGCGAGCTATGCTTGGCAATAAAATTTTCGGTGGTTTGTAACAGTTGCTCCCCTTCAGTTCTTGCTTCTACCAGCGCCCTCGCTTTAATGTCATCTTTAGCGTGGGTAATGCTTTCTAACAACATTCTTTCTACCTCGTCATCCGTAAGTCCATATTGAGGTTTTACCTCAATACTTTGCTCTACCCCGCTTCTTAACTCTTTTGCCTTGACGGTTAAAATACCATCGGCATTAATCAGAAAACTAACTTCTACTTTGGGAAAGCCCGCGGGCATACCGGGAATGCCAGACAAACTGAACTCGGCCAACTTACGATTATCTTTCACCATATCGCGTTCACCCTGAAAAACAGCAATGCGCATACTTCCCTGTCCATCTTTTTGTGTGGTATACTGACGACCTACTTTAAAAGGGATCTTGGTATTGCGAGGAATCAACACGTCCATGAGTCCTCCCATTGTTTCAATGCCGAGAGAAAGAGGACTAATATCCAAAAGCAAGAAATCTTTGTTATTGCCTGCTAAAATATCTGCTTGCACCGCGGCGCCTAAGGCCACTACCTCATCGGGATTAATTGAATCATGCAGCGTCCTTTCAAAAAACTCACTTACCATTTGCTTTACTAAGGGCACGCGAGTAGAACCTCCCACCATTACTACCTCATCGATATCTTTTATAGTTAAGCCAGCGTCTTTTAAAGATTGCTTACAACTGTCTATAGTTTTTTCAATCAATGGACGAACAGCTGTTTCAAAATCTGAGCGATGAACAGCCAGCTTCTCCCCTCCCACCTCGGTTCGGAAACTATTTTCACAACTCAGTGAACGCTTGGCTTGTTCTGCCGCCAATCGTAATTCTTGCGCCAGCCCGCGGTGATTCGATAATTCCTCCGTAGTGAGACCCATTTGATTTACCCAACCATTCATGATAGCTCTGTCAAAATCATCCCCACCCAAATAGGTATCCCCGTTGGTTGATAACACATCAAAGACTCCTCCATCTATTCGTAAAATAGAAATATCAAAAGTCCCCCCGCCTAAATCATACACAGCAATGGTCTTTGATTCATCAGGACGAATACCCAGTCCGTAGGCCAAACTTGCGGCAGTGGGCTCGTTAACAATACGCAGCACATCCAATCCGGCTAATTTTCCTGCATCACGAGTAGCTTGTCGCTGTGCGTCATTAAAGTACGCAGGCACAGTGATCACCGCTTTTGAAATTGGAGTCTTGAGCATGTGTTCCGCACGTGCTTTCAGTTCTTTCAAAATGAGGGAGGAAAGTTCCACAGGAGAATAGTACTTATCCCCCACCTGAATTTTTACCAAGCTCTCCGTATTATCATCAATTACTTTATAACTGAAATAATGTTGATGTTCACGTACATCCTGATAGGACTTCCCCATTAATCGTTTTACAGAGAAAATACTTCTCTCGGGAGCTGTTGTTAAAAAGGGACGCGCCTGCTCACCCACCAACACCTCGCCGCGTTCGCCAAAATGAATTAGCGAAGGAACCAGCGCCAATCCTTCCTGGTCTTTCAACACTATAGGCTGTCGTGAATCTGGATGTAGAATCGCCACCAAACTATTGGTAGTGCCCAGGTCAATCCCCACAATCATCTCTGCCTGCTGCAAACTTCCGGTTGCTATATTGATTCCAATCTTTGCCATGCTATTATTTCTGGCTGCAAAAGTAATACATGGAATTGGAAGCCAAGGAAAGACTCTTAACGAAGAAGGTACATTTTACCATAGCCTTTGTTAAAAAAGGAATCAGTTCGATCTCCAGAGGCTCGGTACTTTTCCATTTCCTGCCCATCTAGACGGGTTACTACCCGATACAAATAAATTCCATTGGCAAGCGGTTGACCGAACTGATCTGTACCATCCCATTTAAATTCTGTGATGTTTCGACCGATGCGTAGTGGGCCTAATTCCGCTTTTGTGATTTCCCGTACCACTTTTCCGGTAATGGTTAGAATTTCAATTTTTAATTGCTGGGGTATTTGCTGACCCGTGAGTGTAAATACAAATGCAGTAGAACTAGTGAAGGGGTTGGGATAATTCAGTAAATTAGAAATCATGGGGCGATTGATTACTTCAAACTGAACCCTATAGGCCAGCTCTCCTGCTTTATTGCCACTTCTATCTTTAGCGGTTACCACCAACTCATACACACCGTCTTCTGTGAAGTAAGGAGTAAACTGAAGGGAGGCTTGGTTATCTGCGCCTCCTGTTTGCTGTGAAGGAATTAACCGAAGCGTATCTGTATTAAAATAATAAGGCCTACTAACTCCACTGGGATATCGAACCTGTACCGTAAAAAGTGAAGTGTCATTCAATAACATCCATTTTGACTCATCGCGTACTTGAATCAAAATTGCTGGTTTGGAAGAAACCACATCTCTATTCAAAATATGTATACCATCGAAAGTAACATCCAGGAGCGGATCTGTACTATCGGGCTTCACGAATAAATTTTTATAGGCAAAATTGTTGAAATGAAATTGTTCAGGCTGGTCATTATCCGGATTTGCCTCAAGGAAAATGGTATTCATGCCCGGATACACTGCTGTATTCAGCGTAGCTCCTATGTGCAGACTATCGCCTATCGAAAGAGGTCTTTTCTTTGGCAATACAATAGTATGAGAGACATTGTTACGATCAGTAACAATCATCTTAATACGTAAACTATCAAAAGCTGCCTCACTGGTATTACGGAATGCTATTTTATACACCCAAGGTTCACCTAATTCTACTGTGTCCTTAACGGATAAAAATTGGTTGGGGGCTAAGGCTCCTTCGGGGACAGGTTGATATAGTACTCTCCAATGCTTTAATTGCAAAGGAGTAAGCCGAGAAGTATCGGAGGTATTTAACTTCAATTGCATGAAGGGATAGACGCGAGCATCAATAGAAGTAAGCGAAGTAGTGATTTGCGATGGACTAATTGAATTAAGAAGCACTGAAGAGGATCCGTCATTTTTGATTCCTACTACAGAAAGCGATACTTGTTCATTCAGTGGCATCTCATGAACACCCCTCCAAATTAATTCTCGCCATTGTAAAGCCGGACCGAACTTAGGAGAGGTTAAAAAAGCCATTGTATCCATAGATGGAAGGTCTACTGAATAAAAGAGCTGATCATACATGCCAGCACTAAAAGCAGACCTCGGTGCAAAACCCACAGGATCATTTTTCTTGTAGATAAAAGCGAACACGCGATTACGGTTGAAAGAATCAATATCCTGAAACCCTTGGTCTTTCAAACGATGATAAATGGAGTTTCCATTTCCTAAAAACAACTGGTCATTTTTCCAGTTGGAAGCGTAGGCAGTTGCCGGATAATTGGTCTCCATCAAATTGCGAACAATTACATAATATCCATCAGGGATACTGTCCAAGAAGTTTACCATTCTTCTTCTGATGGCAGTATCTTCTACCTTAAATTGAAAATTATACTCTGCGCCGTTTCCTAAGGTTCCTGTTTGTACACACACAGGATCAGACCCAAAACGACCGGGACT
>JBMSWW010000100.1:0-5975 GCA_049425065.1 Chitinophagaceae bacterium | reverse complement strand
TCATCACCCCAATCTTGGTCACTTTTTTTGCCATTAAAAAAAAATTGAGTCACAAAAGTAAGTGTTTTGTTTAGTTTTACCCTATGAAATTGCTCGTTTCAGGTGCAAATGGTTTTTTGGGACACTACCTCTGTGAATTGCTGCTACAAAAAGGACATCAGGTGTTGGCTACCGGAAGAGGACCTTGTCGTCTCCCTTTTTTGTTGCATGACAATTTCTCCTACTCACCCATGGAATTAACGGATGTGGAGCAAATAAGAACAGTTGTTAGTACGTATGCTCCCCATCATTTAATTCATGCAGCGGCTATTGGAAAGCCTGATGAGTGTGAGCTTAATCAACCACTTGCTACAGCAATAAACACTTTAGGTACTTCTTATATTTTGGCAGCGGCCAACCAAATAGGGGCAGGGATTTGTTATGTGTCCACCGATTTTGTTTTTGACGGACTGGAAGGTAATTATCTGGAAAATTCTACAAGAAAACCTGTCAATCATTATGGACAAACAAAATTCGAAGCTGAATTATTAGTGGAGCAATTTCCAGGTAAATGGTCTATCGTGCGAACGGTTCTGGTCTATGGGAGGCCTATGACTGGCAGAGATAATTTGCTCACTATTGTTAGGGACAAACTTTTAAAAGGGGAGAGATACCAAGTGGTGAATGACCAGGTGCGGACACCCACCTATGTAGGGGACCTTGCCGAAGGTATTTGCAAGATCATTGAACAGGATCAACAAGGGATTTTTCATCTGAGTGGCGAAGAAATACTCACCCCTTACGAGATGGCAACGCAGGCGGCGCGGTATCTTGAATTAGATGGATCCCTGTTGATAAAAACAAATTCTTCCCAATTTGTGCAACCTGCTAAGCGTCCCTTAGTTACAGGCTTGAATATTACAAAGGCAAAACAAGTATTGGGCTTTAATCCAATAAACTTTGAAACTGGATTAAAGAAAACCTTTGGCTAGTTCATCATCAGTATGTTCACATTGCGTTGAAGAATATTGAAAGCGATTTCTGCCATTAGATTCTCCTTGTCAAGTGTAGGGTTTACTTCTGCAATTTCAAAGCAACATATTTTTCGATTTTGCATAAACTTACTGGCTAAGTCCTCTGCTTCTCTTTCTCGCAATCCATTTCCAACAGGGGTGCCGGTACCTTTTGAAATTCCAGAATCTAAACAGTCCACATCAAAGGAAACATAGATATCTGTACAATCTGACAAATAACGCATCACCGAACGTGCGATACTTTCCACACCTTTGGTTCTTATTTCTTTGGTAGTTATTTTTTTTATACCCAATTTTTCAATTATGTATTTTTCTTCCTTTTCAAAGTCTCTCAAGGAGATGAATACAATATCTTCCGGTAATACTTTGGGGCAAATACCACCGATATTTTTAAGTTTTTTCCAATGCTTGAGAGTTTCGCTATCGGGTTCATGTACTGCGCAGTCCAAATTGTCTACTCCCAATGAAATGGCCATTGGCATCCCGTGCATATTGCCGGAGGGGGTAGTGAAGGGGGTATGAATATCGGCATGGGCGTCAATCCAGATTACTCCCAGCTTACTTTTGGGTTTCGCCTTTTTTATACCTGCGATAGTAGCTCCGGCAGTAGAATGATCTCCGCTTAATACAACAGGGAAAAAGTTATTTTTAATAGTCTGACTTACCGAATCGCTTACGCGATCATACATGGTTAAAAGCCCTTTAATTCTTTTTGCGTAGGGCGATTCAATGGGTTCATGTAGTAAATTATTTTCGGTAGGAATTTTCTCAGAGGGGAAATGAATAAAAAAATTACTCATAAAGTCCAGCGCTGCAATTTTAATAGCTTCTACGCCCAGGCTGGCGCCTCGGGTACCTGCTCCAATTTCAGACGGCACTTCTATTAATTTTACATTTCTCATAGCTACCTGTAAAGTTAAGGTGTCCAATTTTACCCTTTATAATGAGAAGCCACCAATCAAGTAAGAGTCCTGTTAAATCTTTCCTAAGCCATCAGGGTATTAGGATATATAAGGGGGGGAGCTTAAATTTGCCACGCTAAAAATCAGAACCTTATGGCAAGAACCATTGCATTTCGTGAAGCACTCAGAGAGGCTATGTCCGAGGAAATGAGAAGAGATGACAGGATATTTCTCATGGGAGAAGAAGTAGCTGAATATAATGGAGCTTACAAAGTAAGCCAGGGAATGTTAGCCGAATTTGGCCCTAAACGTGTTATAGATACGCCTATTTCTGAGCTGGGTTTTGCCGCCATTGGGGTAGGAGCTGCTCAAAATGGGCTTCGTCCTATTGTAGAATTTATGACCTGGAACTTTGCAGTACTTGCTTTAGATCAAATTTTAAATACAGCTTCTAAGATGTTGGCAATGAGTGGAGGACAGATTACCTGTCCAATTGTTTTCAGAGGCCCTAATGGATCAGCAGGTCAGCTGGGTGCCCAGCATTCTACGGCTTTTGAAGCCTTGTACGCCAACATTCCGGGTATTAAAGTGGTATCCCCTAGCAATGGATATGACGCCAAGGGATTGATGAAACAGGCTTTAAGGTATGAGGCCGACCCTGTGGTCTTTATGGAAAGTGAGGTGATGTATGGGGATAAGTCTGATTTACCTGAGGGAGAATATTACATCGAGTTGGGAAAGGCCGATGTAAAAAGAGCCGGACGTGATGTTACTATTGTTTCTTTTAATAAAATGATGAAGGTAGCATTAGGAGCCGCCGAGGAGTTGGAAAAAGAAGGGATCAGTGCGGAAGTGATTGATCTTAGAACAATTCGTCCTTTAGATTGGATGACCATCCTGGAGAGTGTGAAAAAAACTAACCGTTTGGTGATTGTGGAAGAACAGTGGCCTTTTGCCTCTGTTTCCTCCGAGATCTCTTACAGAATCCAAAAAGAAGGGTTTGATTATCTGGATGCTCCTATTCGTCGTATCACTGCGGCAGATGCTCCCTTGCATTATGCGCCCAATTTGGTAACGGCTGCTTTGCCAGACGTTAATCGTACGGTTCGGTTGGTGAAAGAAGTCATGTATCAAGTAAAATAATATGCCTGTACAGCATTTTTTAACGGTGTACCTGATTAGCATTCTGCTGGTCCTGCTACCCTCATTTGGCCTTGCAAAATTGTTTACAAAAGCAGGTGTTGCCTCTTGGAAAGCCTATGTTCCCTTTTACAACACTTGGATTATACAGCAATTGTCAGGGAGACCCACCCATTGGGTTTTTTGGCAACTCATTCCTGTTATTGGATGGTTTATCACTCCGGGAATTTTTATTGAGTTTGCAAAGGCTTTCGGAAGATTCAGCCTTGCTGATCATATTGCCGCGGTACTGCTATTTCCTTTTTATTTTCCTTGGCTCGCTTCAAAGGCTGATCTACGATATTCCGGAAAAGAAGGAGTCTCCAAGTATAACAAATCCGCCTGGAGAGAATGGTTTGATGCGGCTGTTTTTGCTATTGTGGCGGCCACATTAATTCGCACGTTTGTATTTGAGGCCTATACAATTCCTTCTGGCTCTATGGGGAAAACTTTATTGGTGAATGATTTCTTGTTTGTAAGTAAATTCAGCTACGGGCCTCGTATTCCCAACACTCCGGTTGCCATTCCCTTTGTTCATAATTATCTTCCTTTTGGGTCAAGCACTCCTTCGTATACAAAAAAAGTATCATTGCCCTATATCCGATGGTTCTCCTCTCCGGTAGAACGAAATGATGCCGTGGTGTTTAATTTCCCAGCTGGAGATACGGTAATTAATTTACCGGAGTATCAGTCAAAGGATCCTTATTATGATGTGTGTCGTCGTTTAGGGAATGGAAACATTGATGAGGGCAGAAAGATCGTGTTGAGCGATCCTGCTAATTATCCCTTAGCGGTGCATCCGGTGGATAAAACTGATAATTACATCAAACGTTGTGTAGCTATTGCCGGTGATAAATTGGAATTGCGTCAAGGGCAAGTATATATTGATGGGGCAAAAGCCGTTCCTCCTCCGGATGCTCAGTATACCTATACCTTCCAGTCTAAAATTCCTTTGGATCCAGAAATCATGAAAGAGGAATTTAACACCACTGAATTTGGAATGGATCCATTTGGACGTTACGTGATCAATTTACCCTATGATAAAGTGGCTTCTTTCAGTAAACAGCCTTTTTTAATAGGTCCCTTGGTTCCGGATAATGAAATCTATGCTGCTAAAGCGGTGAATGATATGGATCCTCGCACCACCTCTGGTGATGTTTTCCCCTATGATTCAACGTATTTCAAATGGACAAAAGATAATTATGGGCCTGTCGTAATTCCTGCTAAGGGCTACACTGTGGATTTGAATGATTCTACTTTCAAACTTTATGAGCGTGCGATTGTCGTGTATGAGAAAAATGAATTAATGAAGCAAAATGGTCAATTCATTTTGAATGGAAAGCTTGCTACTTCTTATACTTTCCAACTAAACTATTACTGGATGATGGGAGATAATCGACATGGTTCTCAAGACTCTCGCTTCTGGGGTTTTGTTCCTGAAGATCGCATAGTCGGAAAAGCCTGGTTAATCTGGTTTAGCTGGGAAAATGGACCTCGATGGAATAGAATACTTCGCAAGGTTAAATAACGTAACTTTAGATGCCCCTGATAAAGGGGCATCTTTGTCTTAACACATATCATGATGCAAGCACAGTATCATTTTGAATATCAACGCTACGAAAACAGGTCAGTATTGCCAGCAAAAGATACTGAATTATTAGAGGCAGCCCTGTTAGCTACCCAACATGCCTATGCTCCTTATTCCTCATTTAAAGTGGGCGCAGCCGCAAGGCTAACCAATGGAATCATAATTACGGGGAGTAATCAAGAGAATGCTTCTTATCCGGTTGGAATTTGTGCAGAGCGTGTTTTGCTGGGAAATGCCGCGATGCAATATCCTGGTGTAGCCATTGAATCCATGGCCATCTCTTACCGAACTGATAAAAGACCAAGCGATACCCCCGTATCTCCTTGTGGCATGTGCCGGCAGGCTTTGGTTGAATTTGAAACTAGAGTAAGTGCCTCCATCAGGCTTATTTTAGGAGGCGAGGAAGGAGAGGTGTTAGTTACAAATTCTGCCTTGGTTTTGCTTCCCTTTGCCTTTGGGAATCAGCATTTACATTGAGTCAAATGCAGTACATTTAATCCACTTAATTGGATTGCTATGTCTGCTAAATCATCGTCTCGACGAAACTTTATTCGTCATACTTCACTAGTCGCTACGGGTATTTTTATTGTCCCTCGTCATGTGTTAGGTCGTGGGTTTATTGCTCCCAGTGACAAATTAAATATTGCTGGAATTGGAGCAGGTGGCAAAGGGGCCAGCGATCTAGCAGAGTTTGCCAAAAGTCCTTATGTGAATATTGTTTCTCTTTGTGATGTTGATGACAGAGGGTCTGCCAAAACAAGAAAAGCTTTTCCCAAAGCCTCTTATTACAAAGATTTCAGAGAGATGCTGGCTAAAGAAAAGGACACCATAGATGCTTGTAGCATTTCTACGCCTGATCATACACATGCTGTAGCCACCTTGGCTGCCATGAAATTGGGAAAGCACGTGTACACGCAAAAACCTCTTACGCATAATATTTACGAGGCGCGTGTTTTAACTGAGGCCGCTAAAAAATATAAGGTGGTTACTCAAATGGGTAATCAGGGTGGATCCAGTGATGGCGTACGCAAGGCCAAGGAAATAGTAGATGCCGGATTGATTGGCGATGTAACTGAAGCACAAGCTTGGACCAATCGACCTGTGTGGCCACAGGGCATTCCAACGCCCAGCGGAGACCATACGATTCCTAATGAGCTTGACTGGAACTTGTGGTTAGGACCTGCACAAAAAATAAATTATCATCCTTCATACTTACCTTTTAATTGGAGAGGATGGTGGGCTTTTGGAACAGGTGCTTTGGGGGATATGGCTTGTCACATAATGGATCCTGTA
>JBMSWW010000099.1:0-6020 GCA_049425065.1 Chitinophagaceae bacterium | reverse complement strand
AGAAGCATATCCTGGAACAGATATGGCCTTCACCAACAGTGGAGCGCTTCGTCAAGATATTTCTGCGGGTGAGGTAACGGTGGGAAATCTGATTTCTGCTTTCCCCTTTCCTAACACCGTAGTAATATGTGAGCTCAAAGGAGAAGCAATCTTAAAACTCTTGGAACATGGTGCCGGATTAACGAATGGCATCTTGCAAATGTCAAAAGGAACAAAACTAATTTACGATGAGAGTAAACCCATTGGTCAACGCATTATTGAATTTACCTATAACGGCCGTCCACTGAATAAACTACAAACCTACAAAGTAGCTACCTCTAATTTTGTTGCCGATGGAGGAGACGGATTTCTGGAATTTAAAAAAGCCGAAAACCAGCAACGAACCGGAGAAGAAATTATACAGGCAATGGCAAAATATCTTCGCAAAAGAGGCTTCTACCAACCTAGCATAGAAGGAAGAATCATCGTGAAAGGAAAAAATAAGTGGTAATTTAGAAGACAGATTAAACTGCTGTCCTATGATACCTCTCGAATCCTCCCGTATTGATCTCCCAATTGGAACAACGCTTGACCGATTCATCAAGAGTAAAGAAAAAAATCATCCTCATGCAGCAGGCGAATTATCGCAGTTGCTCAGGGATATTGCCTTGGCGGCAAAAGTGGTTAACCGAGAAATCAGAAAAGCCGGCTTGGTGGATATTTATGGTAAACTTGACCAAAGTAATACCGGTGGAGAGCAGCAACAAAAATTAGATATCTTAGCCAACTCAAGATTTGTACGAGCGCTGACAAAAGGTGGCGAAGCAGCAGGCATCATTTCAGAAGAGACAGACACGTTTATTGACTTTCATAATAGCGGGAAGTACGTGGTGGCCATTGACCCTTTAGATGGCTCCAGCAATATTGATGTGAATGTGTCGATTGGAACTATTTTTTCTATTTATAAAAGACCTTCGCCAATTAATACGGCTCTAGACACCAAAGATTTTTTACAAAAGGGAAGTAATCAAGTAGTAGGAGGTTATATCGTATATGGCCCTTCTACGATGTTAGTATTTACCACTGGCGAAGGAGTTAACGCCTTCACCTATGAACACTCTCTAGGAGAGTTTGTATTGTCACAACAAAATATAAAGGCAGGAAGTGCCAGCAATATTTACTCTATCAACGATGGTTTATACGACAGCATCACGGACCAAGCTGTAAAAAAATATTTACAAGAGTGCAGAGCTAAAAAATTCACCGCTCGTTACATTGGATCCTTGGTAGCTGACTTTCATCGTAACTTGCTGAAAGGAGGAATTTTTTTATACCCCGGCACGCAAGATTACCCGAATGGTAAATTGCGATTAATGTTTGAAGCCAATCCCCTTGCCTTCATTATTGAACAAGCAGGAGGAATTGCCACAGATGGGATAACCCCCATCCTAGATCTAGAGCCTACCACTTTTCACCAACGTACCAAACTATTTATTGGATCTGAGCATATGGTGAGCCAATTACAAGCCCTTTTTAATTAAGCGGTATTAATTAACGATCATAAAGCATCCTGATGGACAGCCGCCACTGCTCGTCCGGAAGGATCATTCAAGTGTTGAAAAGCAGGATCCCAGGCTAAGGCTTCCGGAGTACTACATGCCACAGACTTCACAGAAGGAACGCATAAGGCGGCCGCGTCTGACGGAAATAACGCTGAAAAAATACTGCGATAGTGATATTCTTCTTTAGTTTGAGGAGGGTTGATAGGAAATCGAAAATGAGCTTTTATAAAGTTCTCGTCACTTACTTTCTCTTCAGCTACTTTCTTTAACGTATCAATCCAGTTATAGCCTACCCCATCACTGAATTGTTCTTTTTGACGCCATAGAATTTCAGGAGGCAATAAATCTTCAGCGGCTTTGCGTAACACCCATTTTTCCATTTTGCCAGGACCAGTCATTTTATCGGCGGGATTGATACGCATAGCAACATCCATAAATTCTTTATCCAAAAAAGGAACACGACCCTCTACCCCCCATGCGGCTAATGATTTATTAGCACGGAGACAATCATACAAATGCAATTTACCCAGCTTACGCACCGTCTCTTCATGAAATGATTTTGGATCAGGGGCCTTGTGAAAATATAAATAGCCACCAAACAATTCATCGGCACCCTCTCCAGAGAGTACCATCTTAATGCCCATAGAGCGAATCACTCTACCTAATAAATACATAGGCGTGGATGCACGTACGGTAGTTACGTCATAAGTCTCGAGCTGATAAATCACATCACGAAGTGCATCCAACCCTTCCTGAATGGTAAAATTTATTTCATGATGGATAGAACCGATATAATCAGCCACTTTACGAGCTGCGGCCAAGTCTGGCGAACCCACCAGTCCTACTGCAAATGAATGCAACTGAGGATACCAAGCCATTTGTGTGTCACCACTCTCCACGCGGTTGGGAGCAAATTTTTTAGCTAAAGCCGCAATAATGGAAGAATCTAATCCCCCAGACAACAACACTCCATAAGGTACATCGCACATGAGTTGCAGATGCACCGCCGACTCTATTGCGAGTCTCAATTGGGTTATATCAGTGGTATTATTTTGTACATTTTCATAGTTGTACCAATCACGCGCATACCATTTGATGGGCTCAATGCCTTCTTTACTACTCAGGTAATGGCCTGGTGGAAATTCACGGATATTATTACAAACCCCTTCCAAGGCCTTTAGCTCAGAGGCCACATAAAACTGTCCTTTACTATCCCAACCCATATAAAGTGGAATGATTCCAATGTGGTCACGAGCCACCAAATACGACCCATCACGCTGGTCATACAAGGCAAAAGCAAAAATGCCATTGAGTTGATCCAGAAAAGAATTGCCCTTAGACTGATAAAGTGCCAAGATAATTTCACAATCAGAGGCCGTTAAAAATTGATAAGTAGGGAACTCCGAACGTAGTTCTCGATGATTATAAATTTCACCATTCACTGCTAACACAATTTTTCCGTCAGGGCTAAACAAAGGTTGCTGGCCCGAGGCAGGATCAACAATCGCGAGTCGTTCATGCGCCAGCAATACTCGTTCATCACTAAACATCCCCGACCAGTCTGGACCGCGATGACGAATTTTTTTTGCCATATCCAATACCAAAGGACGAAGCTGAGTAGTTTCTTGTCTACATTCAAATACACCAACGATTCCGCACATAAAAGTTATTTGTGCAGCGAAACTAACAATTGTGCCGCATGATCAAGGTCATGCTAGTATGATTGTTGTCAATGATTAGCAACACTACTTACTTTCCAAACAAACGTTCGGCATTCTGTGTTGTAATTACGGCCACTTCTTCGTAACTCATTCCTTTTAAGGAAGACAGCTTTTCTGCCACTAAAGCCACATAAGAAGATTCATTTCGCTTGCCACGGTGAGGAACAGGGGTTAAATAAGGAGCGTCTGTTTCAAGGATAACTTGATCTAAGGGCAATTGCTCGAGTACTTGCGCAATACCGGCATTTTTATAGGTAAGCACACCGCCTATGCCCAAATAAAAACCCAATTTCAAAATTTCACCAGCTTCCTCCATACTACCTGAAAAGCAATGAAAGACTCCTTGCAAAGGACTATTCTTGTACTCTTTCAATACTTCTACACAAGCCAATGTAGCGTTACGAGAGTGAATCACGATGGGAACTTTTTTCTCCAGCGCCCATTCAATTTGTTCTCTAAAAGCCAAGTATTGTTCCTTCTCAAAAGTTCGATCCCAATAAAAATCCAATCCAATTTCTCCCACTGCAATAAAGGATCTGGTATTCCACCAATTTTTTGCTTGATCAAGCTCCTCTCTATAATTGGATTTAATATAGCAGGGATGAACCCCCATCATAGCCTTGCAACTGGGTTGTGAGTCCGCTAACGCAATCATTGCCTCATGGGTACTGGAATCTATCGCTGGCAAAAAAATACGGTGGATGCCGGCAGCATGTGCTCTTTGTAGCATTTCTTGTCTATCGGCATCAAATTCAACCAGATAGAGGTGGGCGTGGGTATCTATTAAGGAATTCATTAAACACAAAATTCTGTAAAAAACTTGGCTTTAAACTTTTGGCTCCACAGTAGGTCTAAGTACCGTATTTTTAAACATCCCTAAAAGTCTCGCCATGAAAAAATATTGGTCAGCCTACTTACTAGTTGCCGGAGCCTCCCTTCTCCTATTCGCTTGTCAAAAGGGAGAAACCTCGATTGAAGATCCTGCCAATGAAGTGGAGACTAGTGCCTCCAAAATATCTACAGAAGCAGACGTTGAAGCCGAAGTAATCTTCGATGGACTATTTGATGACGCCATGGGAGTAAATGCGGAAGTGGGACTTGGCGGAACGGGAGTATTTGGACGTTTAACTGCCTGTCCAACTGTTACAGTAACCAGACTTAACTCCCCCGCTGCTTTTCCGGTTAGGGTAGTATTAGACGTTGGCGCTGGCTGTGTGGCTAGAGACGGACATCTTAGAAAAGGAAAAATCATACATGTGTATACTAACCGCTTGATTAACCCCGGTGCAGTAGTAGAAACCTCCTTTGATGGTTTTTATTTTGACAGTATCAAAGTAGAGGGCACACATAGAATCCAAAATATAACTACTCAAACGGCTGGCCCTCAATACAAGATCAACGTTAATAACGGTAAGCTGACTCGCCCTAATGGTAATTTTATAGCTTGGAACAGTGAGAAGGTACGCACGCAGATAGAAGGAATGATAACGCCAATATTACCCGCAGATGATGTTTTTAAATTAACAGGCGGATCGAGAGGATCTACTAGAAGAGATACTACTTTGATAGCTTGGAATGCCACTATAACCGAGCCATTGATTCGAAATAATAATTGTCGTTGGATAGTAAAAGGAGCTGTAAGAGTTGTTCGTGAGAACACTAACACAGGCGACAGATGGGCAGGATTGATTAATTATGGAAATGGCATCTGTGATAATATAGCTACCGTGACAATTAACGGAATAAGTTATACAATTACCCTACCCTGATAATATTTTTTGTGAAATAGTAAGCCCGGAGAATTCTTTCTTCGGGCTTTTTTATGGAAGTGCGTCAAAAGAATATCCTTGCTTTGTCGCATGTTCAAGTAAAGAGGGCAATACTATTTCTAAACGATCCCAAGCCTTCTCACTATCGTGTAGTACAATAATTGAACCGGGGCGTAACTTTTTTTTACAGAGATCCAAACATTCCTGTCCATTCAAGGAAGTATCAAAATCACCACTTAACAGATCCCACATCACAATTTGAGCATCGTCCCGCTGAAGAGCTGATGATACTTTAGTTGCCTGAGAAAATCGCAATCGTCCATAGGGGGGCCTAAATAAATTGGAGTCAATCAATCTTGAAGCCTGACGTATGTCATGCTCATAATGATCTACAGTTGTCCTCCATCCATTCACATGCGTATGGGTATGATTTCCCACTCGATGACCTTCGTGCTGTATCCGTTCATACACCTCAGGAAACTCCTTTACCCGCTGACCGATGCAAAAAAAACTTGCCTTGGCTTGGTAAGACCTAAGTAAGTCTAAAACAAATAGAGTAATACGGGGATGTGGGCCATCATCAAAGGTGAGATATAGTTTTTTCTCGTTAGTATCTATCCGCCAAAGACGTTTAGGATATAGCAAGCGAATCCAAGAAGGGGGCTGAACAAAATAGCGATACATGCTTTACAAAGATAGAGCGCAAAACACCAAGGATAGGTCGGCTATGAATTATCTTTGCGCTATGAGTAAAAAGGTCCGCGTACGATTTGCCCCAAGTCCCACCGGTGGATTACATTTGGGTGGCGTAAGAACCGTGTTATACAATTATCTCTTTGCCAAAAAACAAGGAGGCGATTTTATTGTCCGTATTGAAGATACCGACCAAAGTAGATTTGTGCCAGGTGCGGAGGAATACATTTTTGATTGCCTTCGTTGGTGTGGCCTAGAACCCGATGAGAGCGTACACCAGGCGGGTCAATATGGCC
>JBMSWW010000098.1:0-6031 GCA_049425065.1 Chitinophagaceae bacterium | reverse complement strand
GAGAACTTGAAAGCCAGATAAAAGCGAAGAGAATTCTATTTCTCTGTGAAATGGGGTTGGACCCTGGAATTGACCATATGAGTGCCCTATCCTTGCTTGATACTATTCGGGAAAAGGGAGGTCATGTTACTTCCTTTATTTCACATTGTGGAGGTTTGGTAGCGCCAGAATCCGACAATAACCCCTGGCATTATAAGATCAGCTGGAACCCTCGCAATGTGGTAACTGCAGGAAGAGAGGGTGCAAAATTCAAACAAGGAGGAGACACCGTAGTGCTAAATCAACAAGAGATATTTTCAGAGGTAAAGCGGGTTTCTATTGAAGGGGCTGGAGAATTTGCCTGGTATCCGAATCGCGATTCTTTGTCTTATATTTCGTTGTATGGGTTGGAGCAAACCAAAAATTTTATTCGCACTACCCTTCGGCATCCTGGCTATGTCAAAGCATGGAAAAATATTCTGGAATTGGAACTTACCCACGATAAGCCTGTATATACCCTCTCGCATCCCAATTTAAAAAAAGCATTCGACCACCATTTTAGCGAAGCGGGAAAAACTGCAAAAGTTGATCAATTGCAAAGTGAGGATGCAGGCTTTGCAAAGCAATTACAATTCCTGGGTGTTGCCGATGAGGAAACCATACTTCCATTTGAAAATTTTACACCGGCGCAACTATTGCAATTCTCCTTAGAGAATAAATTATTGCTAGCCCCGCAAGATAAAGACATGATTGTAATGCTGCATGAAATCAACTATCAATTGGCCGGCAAAAGCTATGAGGTAAAGAGTTCATTGGTAGTTAAGGGAACAGATGCTTTTCACACAGCCATGGCTAAAACGGTGGGCTTGCCCTTGGGTATAATGGCCTCTTTATTGCTTAAAGAAAAAATAAAATTAATAGGACTAAAAGTTCCTATAGAAAAAGAGATTTACCAACCGGTATTAGCTGCGCTAGAAGCAGAAGGGATATGTTTTAGAGATACAGAAGCATTATTGGCTGACTAATTAGCCATCGCCAGTACCAACTCCCATTCTTTTTCTGTAACCGGCTGCACAGAGAGGCGACTCAATTTGATCAGTGCCATATTTGCCAAGGATTTGTTCGCTTTTATTTGGGCCAGGGTTACTGGTTTTTTTAATTTTTTATAGGGACTTACTTCCACGGCTACCCACGCTGATTCTTGTGTGGTTGGATCCTGAAATGCTTCCTTCACTACTTTAGCGATTCCCACAATTTCTACCCCTTCGTTACAATGGTAAAAAAAAAGCCAGATCCCCTTTTTTCATGGCTTTCAGGTTATTGCGGGCTGCATAGTTTCTGACCCCGTCCCAAATAGTTTTTTTATCATTTTCAAACTGAGCCCAGGAGTATTTGAAGGGTTCTGATTTAATGAGCCAATATGCCATAGCTATAATTTTTACCAACCTGCGGCCAGTACATCCGCCAGGTGCAGTGTTTTTATAGAATATCCTTTTTGATTGATATATCCTTGCTGGTGCATTAAACAAGAAAGATCGGTAGAGACAATATAATCAGCCCCGGTAGCCATTGCATTTTCAACTTTCTGCTCCCCCATGGCTACAGAAATATTTTCAAATTTCACCGCAAAAGTTCCTCCAAAACCACAACAGGTTTCTGCATCCGTCATCTCTTTTAATTCTAACCCCCGCACCTTGGATAAAAGTTTTCTGGGTTCCTCTTTGATCTGACACTCTCGTAAGGCCGCACAGGAGTCATGATAGGTAGCTTTACCGGATAAGCTTGCCCCAAAATCGGTAACACCCATTACATGAACTAAAAAAGATGAAAACTCGTGAATTCGATTTTTAATGTCTTGTACTTCGTGATGAACAGAAGAATTATCGAAGAGTCTACCGTAATAATTTTTTACGAATCCCACACAGCTGGCACTAGGGGCCACGATCAGATCAGTGCCATTAAAATCACGAATAAATTTTTGACAAACTGACTTTGAATCCTCCCAGTAACCTGCATTAAAGGCAGCTTGGCCGCAACAAGTTTGTCGGGTATTATAACTTATCGTACAACCGGCTTTCTCCAACACTTTTACCATATTGAACGCCGTGTCCGGAAACAGCTGGTCTACAAAACAGGGTATGAATAGCTGTACGTTCAAGTGAAAAGTTATCAGTTTTTAGAGCTGTAAACACCAAGTCGAGCGAGGTATTTCTCCGCATCATAGGATTGCTGACTACGAGGAAATTTAGTGCGAATCTCTTCATAGATTTCAATTGCTTGTTTGCTGTCTTTCATCACTTGTTCAGCAAAATAGGCCGCCATAAAAAGGTACTCTGGAGAGTTCACTTCATCTTTTTCAAAATGATTGCCCGCTTTTTTATAATAGCTAAGCGCCTCAGCATTTTTACCACTATCCCCATAAGCATCGCCCAAGAGTTTGTAAGCTCTTGCTTGTAATAATTTGGAGTCTGTACTGAATTTCTTTAGATAATCGATGGCTTTAGCATTCTCATTTAACTTCAAATAGCAACTACCTGCATAAAAATTAGCAAGGTTAGCAGCTTTGGTGCCTCCATAGCGATTGATAATGGTTAAAAATCCTAGATTTTGTCCATCTCCATTCAACGCCAGGGCTACAGAGTCTTGACGATAATAGTCCTCAGCGCGGAACATAGCTTCCACGGCCTTTTTTTCACGGGGAGCTTGATAGAACTCTTGATAAGAGTACCAGCCTGCAATGGCAACAATGATAATACCGGCTACCAAGGTGATAACCTTACTGTATTTTGTCCAAAAATTGTTCAAGGATTCCAGTGAAGAATCGTTGGTGCCAGCTGGATGCTTTGAAGTGGTAGTTGACATATTAATATGATTCTAAAGTGCTTAATTTTTAATTAGTCTACAATAAAAGGATAGTTCTCGTCTACATATACATCTTTCAATACCTCGCTATCATCAGGCCATGGGCTTTCCTCCGCAAATTGTACAGAGGCATTCACCATATCATCTACCCTTTTATTAATGATATCAATTTCTGCCTGAGTTGCGTATTGGTTTTGAAGAATGGTTTGGAGTACTTGTTCGATGGGGTCTTTAGTACGATACTCTTCTACTTCGTCTTTACTACGGTATTTTTGAGGATCACTGATAGAGTGACCTTTGTAACGATAGGTTTTTATTTCCAGTAACGTAGGTCCACCCTTTTCACGAGCTCTTTTAACGGCTCTACTCACCCCATTATGAACAGCTTCTGCACTCATTCCGTCGATGGTGTCAGCCGGCATTTCATAGGCATCCGCTAGTTTATAAATGTCGATAACGTTAGAAGTTCTGTGAATAGAAGTTCCCATGGCGTAGTTATTATTCTCACAAATAAACACCACAGGTAATTTCCAAAGCATAGCCAGATTGAAAGTTTCATGCAACATTCCCTGACGGGCAGCACCATCTCCAAAATAAGCCAAGACTACGTTATCTGTTTCGCGGTATTGCTCCGCAAAAGCTAACCCAGCACCGGTTCCAATTTGAGCTCCTACAATTCCGTGTCCACCGTAAAAGTTATTCTCCTTGCTGAAGAAGTGCATACTTCCCCCCTTTCCTTTGGCACAACCCGTGGCTTTGCCATACAATTCAGCCATACAACTATTTACAGAGACACCCTTGGCGATAGCTAATCCGTGGTCGCGATAAGCAGTAATAAAAAGATCTTCCGGACGGGTAGCTGTCATACAGCCTGCCGCGATGGCTTCTTGCCCAACATAGGCATGGAAGAAGCCACGGATCTTTCCTTCCATTTTATACTTTTCCTCTGCCATTAATTCAAACTGCCTGATCAACTGCATCAGCTCGTACCAATAGAGGTAGGTTTCCTTAGAAAATTTGGCGGACACTTGATTGAATTTTGAGTCGCAAAAATAAGGGAAAGCGCTCATATTGGGTAAATTGCAGTCCATCATGCTCCGTCTGCAGGAAATAGCCCTTTTTCAGTTTAAGAACCATTCGTCAAGAAGGTTCACTTTTACCCACCCTGTGGTAGGGATTTGTGGCTTGAATGGCGTGGGAAAAACCACACTTTTGGATGCTATTCACTACCTCGCCTTTACCAAGAGCTATTTTACCCGATTGGACGCCCAATCAATACAAAAGGGACAGCAAGGTTTTCGGCTCGAGGGCAAGATGGAGTTCAATGGTCAGCTGGAGACTATTGCCTGTATCCTACGAGAAACTGGTCGAAAGGAAATCCAAATCAATGGAAGCACCTACGAAAAACTTTCCCAGCATATAGGACGATATCCTGTAGTGATCATTGCTCCAGATGATGCCAGTTTAATTACTGAGGACAGCCGGGAAAGAAGAACCTATCTCGATCAACTGCTTTCACAACTAGACCCCTTGTACTTGCAATACCTGATTCGCTATAATAAAATATTGCAGCAACGAAACTCCTTGTTGAAAGAAATTTCAGAACACAAAACAAATGATTATTCCTTGCTGGACGTGCTGGATCAACAGTTGGGAGATCCAGGCAATTATATTCATGAAAAACGAAAGGAGCTATTAGCAACCCTACTTCCAATTGTTGTTTCTATTTACCATGAAATAGCGAACAAAAAAGAAAATAATGCTGATGAAATTCCCTCTCTTCATTACCAATCTACTTTGTTACACGAAAGCTTAATTACTATTCTTCAAAAAAATAGAATCAAAGATATCTATGCGCAACGAACTACGCAAGGTGTTCACCGGGATGAAATTGAGATGAATCTTAACGAACAATCGTTTCGACTTATAGCATCACAAGGGCAACGAAAAAGTCTACTATTCGCACTGAAACTGGCGGAGATGGAAATTCTATGTCAGCAAAAAGGCTTCCCTCCCCTGCTTTTATTAGATGATGTTTTTGAAAAACTAGATGAAAAACGTATAAAAAACCTATTACGAAAAGTGTGTATTGATTCTCGTTCTCAAATTTTTATAACCGATACTAATTCACAACGTTTGAGTCATCAATTGGAAGGCATTGGAGTTTCGTATCAGCTAATAGAACTCTATTAGCATATATTTGTAAGATGGCCACTTATTCAATGTCAGAAGCCTTGCAGCAATTTTTAAAAGAGAGTCGTCTCAAAGGAGACGTACAAGCGCTACAGATATATGACGCCTGGGAATCTATCATGGGAAAGACCGTGGCCCGCTATACTGATCAAATTCGGTTAATTGATGGAAAATTGATCATAACTACTTCCGTGGCACCCTTACGAAATGAACTTCTTTTTCAGAAAGAAAAAATCATCAATAAAGTAAATGAATTAATGGGAGCAAAGGTAGTTAAGGAGCTACTGATTCAATAGCTTCCCATATTCTCTCAATTTGACGACCACTTACCTTTTGTTGTATCACTCCCTTTTTTAATAAATAAAAGGTGGGATTTACCCTTGCGGCTGTTTGAATAGCTTTCAAATCACAACTAAAAACGGACATACCCTCAATCCCCATATTGCTCAATAAAGTTCTGGCCTTTTCAGGAGCCGAAGAAAGAACAAAGGAGGGGACTCCTTTAGTTAATGTAATAGCCCTAATTTTCTGTAAGGTTTCTTGGTGTCCAGATAAGGCATCTGCATTTTCATTGATCACCAAAATAGACAAGGGTAAATCCAAAATAAATTGAGTGGAATCTACGTTGTCTTGACTGGTTAGTACAAAACCTTTTATAGAGGGTTCATTATTTTTCCCCTCACGAATCAACTTGTCTTCTCGACGGATAAATTGATAGGTATCCGCATTAAAATCGGCAGGAAATTCACTAGCCGAGAATTGAACCTCTTTCCCCTCTCTGCTATATGTAAAAACAATCACGGTGCTATCCGGGATAGCATTGATAGGCATTTTAAGATTTTCTACAATATCATTTCCTTTTTTAAAAGGCAAGCAATCCACCGGCGGAAGATAGAGTAATGCGTAAACCTGAAGGCCAAAACCAACTACAAATGATAAGGCCATTCCCCATTTTCTTAGAAGAATATTTCCGGGGCTATTCAGGATACGCTGGTTT
>JBMSWW010000097.1:0-6069 GCA_049425065.1 Chitinophagaceae bacterium | reverse complement strand
ATTTCAGTAACTAACCTGTGGAGAGAAGATTGAATCGAATCGCAAAAAATATTGTTCGATCTGTATTGATCGTTGGGCTTACTTTTTCAGGAGTCACTGAAGCGCTTGCACATTCGTATGCATTCTTGCAAGACACCCTTCGTTATCCCCTCAGCGATCGATATGGGGATCCCTATAGCGCTCCTCGTACTAACAGCTTTGATTTACGCGATACTTCCTTTGTGAAACGCAAAGTGGAGTATGATCCAACAACAAAAACCTATTTCATTTCAGAGAAAATTGGTAATCGGTACTATCGAATGCCGGCTAATTTTTCTATGAATGAGTTTTTGCGTTTGAAAGGAAGACAAGATGAGAATGACTATTTCCGTCAGCGAGCTTCCATGTTGTCTAACATGAATCGCAAATTGGATCGACCTGCTTTTCGAGTGAACAATGATTGGTTTAATCGAATCATGGGCGTAGGGCCAGATGGAAAAGTAAAAATTGAAGTAAAGCCTGCCGGCTATGTAGATTTTATTGCGGGTTACCAGGGACAAAATATTAAAAACCCAACACTGCCTGAAAGAGCGCGTCGCAATGGTGGTTTTGATTTCAACATGAACTCTCAATTGCAGATGGATGCGCAAATTGGAGAAAAGTTAAAACTACCCATTAATTACAACACCTTAGCGAATTTCAATTTTGACAATCAACTCAAGTTAGATTTTAAAGGGAAAGAAGACGATATCGTTAAACAATTTGAAGCGGGTAACACCAGTTTTGCTTCGAAGGGCACCTTGATTCCTGGTGCGCAATCATTGTTTGGGGTGAAAACACAATTGCAATTCGGAAAACTTTTTGTTACAACGGTGCTCGCGAATCAACGCTCCCAGCGTCAAAGTATGGGACTACAAGGGGGCACTACGGCACAGCGCTTTACGCTGAAGGCCGATGAGTATGATGAGAATCGCCACTTTTTATTCTCTCAATATTTCCGCGGCAATTTTAATGCCGCTATGAAAAAACTGCCCGTGGTTAATTCCAAGGTACAGATTTTACGCGTGGAAGTTTGGATAACTAACCGTACAGGAACCACTACGGATACGCGCGACATTATTGCTTTCATGGATATGGGAGAACGCAATCCCTACAGTCCGATTCTTACCGGTAGTGGTAGTGAAGTACCTCGAAATGACGCCAACTCCTTGTATGCAACATTAAATGCAAATCCCGCTTATCGTAATTCATCACAGGCACAAAGCGCATTAACAGGTATTGGGCTTACGCCCGTGCAAGACTTCGAAAAAACATTTGCGCGCAAGCTGCAGCCTACGGAATACTTTTTCAATCCGCAGATCGGTTTCGTTTCTTTGAACCAGCCCTTGCAACCTGATGAAGTATTAGGGGTGGCTTTTCAATACACGTATAACGGAAGAGTCTATCAAGTAGGTGAGTTTTCACAAGATGTTCCCCCAGATACCACCGGAAATTCTCAACGAGCGTTATTCCTAAAATTATTAAAAGCTACTTCTCAGCGAACTAATCTTCCTATATGGGATTTGATGATGAAAAACGTTTATTCGGTAGGGTTTGGCCAATTAGAGAGACAGGATTTTAGTTTGGACCTTTTGTATGAAGAGCCTAGTTTAGGCGAGAAAAGATATTTGCCGCCCGGTGATGTGATTGATCCCTACAAAGGCATGCCCATTATTTCACAAGTAAATCTGGATCGACTCAATAACCAGAATGATCCGCAGCCTGATGGCATATTTGACTTCATTGAAGGCTTTACGGTAATATCCAGTCAAAGTCGAATTATATTCCCAGTATTGGAGCCCTTTGGTCATGATCTGGACTATGTATATCCTGATGAGGCCACACGAAAAAAATATCTCTACTATCCTTTGTATGACACTATCAAGGCGATTGCGCAAACCTATGCTAACCTGAATCGATTCAAGATTTCGGGTCGTTCTAAATCATCTGGTTTTGGCGGAGCCGGTGGAGGATTTGGTGGGGGAATGAATGGTGCCATGGGTGCACAAAGTGGAAGTAGTGAATATCAGCTTGGGTTTAATATTCCCAGAGGCTCTGTTTCAGTAACAGCAGGAGGACAAGTGTTGGTAGAAAATGTTGACTATGAAATCAACTATGACTTGGGTACGTTGCGCGTGGTAAATCAATCTATCATTAATTCCGGAGTGCCGGTTAATATTAATTACGAGAATAACCAGGCTTTTGGTTTTCAACAGAAAAATTATTTAGGGGTCAGACTAGACTACTTAGCGAGTAAAAAATTATCACTGGGAGGTACCATTGTACGCTTGGGCGAACGTCCTTTCTTTATTAAGCAATCTTACGGCGAAGATCCAATTCGCAATACGATGTATGGCATGGATGTGGACTATCGTAATGATCTTCCTCGCATAACAAAATTGTTGGATAGACTTCCTTACTATTCAACAAAAACGATGTCTTCTATCACCACTTATGCGGAAGCGGCATTATTGCAACCTGGTCATGCCAAGCAGATCAATGGCACTAATTATGACGGTAGTCGTCAACGAACAGGTCAGGTGTATGTAGATGACTTTGAAGGTGCACGTGCGGCAATTGATCTTCGATTCCCCTTATTGAGTTGGGCTTTGGCCTCTGTGCCACAGGGGAATGGTCTTTTCCCTGAAGCTTCTCTTAGTAATGATTTACGTAGTGGACGTAATCGTGGTAAGTTGGCTTGGTATAATATTGAGCCGGTACTGCAAGAGAAAAGAAATACGAATAATCCGATTAATGATCTAAATGAATTATCTGATTCTCGGGTAAGACAAGTATTACAAAAAGAAATTTTCCCTCGACGTAGCACACAGTTTGGAGAGGGATTACTCACTACGTTTGATTTGGCTTTTTACCCCAAGGATAAAGGACCTTATAATTTTGAAGCAGATCCTTCTCGTTTGGATGCGAATGGCCGATTACGTAATCCTAGGAATGCATGGGGTGGCTTAATGCGTAATATCGATCAGACTGATTTCGAAACAGGAAATATTGAGTTTATTGAATTCTGGTTACAAGATCCTTTTTTAAATAATGCTACCAATCCAGCTGGTGGACAATTGTATTTCAATCTTGGAAACATTTCTGAAGACATTTTGCATGACGGTAAACGTCAATACGAAAATGGACTAGCTACACCTACTAATAATGCTCGTGAGGACAGTTCCACTGTCTGGGGAAAAGTGCCTTCTATTCCTTTACAGGTAACCAATGCTTTTAGTAATACGGCCACTGATCGTGTCTATCAGGACGTAGGTTTTGATGGACTAACCGATGAAGAAGAGCAGGCCAAATTCACCGATTACTTAAATCAATTGCTTACTAATTTCGGAAGTTCCTCCCCCGTGTACCAGCAGGCGCTGTTAGATCCCTCTGGCGATAATTTCAAGCCTTATCGTGATGCATCGTTTGATCAGCAAAGCGCTGGTATTCTTCGTCGTTATAAGGACATAAATAATCCACATGGTAATTCCCCCATTGCCGGAAACAATACTCAATTTGTAAGTGCCTTTACACAGTATCCTGATGCGGAGGAACTCAATCGGGATAATACTATGAACGAATCGGAAGAATATTTCCAATATCGCGTAGATATACTTCCTAACATGTCTTCAGGAACTAATTTCATTACGGATGTAAGAACTCCCACCATTACCTTGGCTAATGGACAAACCCGCACAGAAAGATGGTATTTATTCCGCATTCCCGTAGAACAGTTCCAACAGAAGGTGGGTAACATTCCTGACTTCAAGTCTATTCGTTTTATTCGAATGTTCGTCACCGGATTTGAAGACTCAGTCGTAATGCGATTTGGCAAGCTGGAACTCATCCGTAATCAATGGAGAAGATTCAGAAACAAACTGGATACCACGGGTAATTATACCCCGCTTCCCATACCGGATTATACCAATGTGAATATTCTATCGGTGAACGTGGAGGAGAATGATCAACGTCAGCCTATCGTTTATCGCATCCCTCCGGGTATTGAGCGTCAGCAGCAGTTGAGCAACAATAATGTTCCACTGTTTATGAATGAACAGTCTTTGAGTATGCAAATTTGTGGTATGCCCGCTACAGAATCCAGAGGTGTTTTCAAAACTATGAATCTGGATATGCGGCAGTATGGCAAACTAGATATGTTTATCCATGCCGAGTCGGTAGAAGGTGCAGAGCCACTGCTACCTGGCGATATCAATGCAGTTATTCGAATTGGAAATGATTTCAATGGCAACTACTATGAGGTTAAAATTCCCTTGAAGCGAACTGAATTTGGAGAAAGAGACAGTGCCTTGATCTGGCCTTTAGAAAATAACTTGGATCTTTCATTGGCGGAATTAATGGAATTGAAAGTGAGGCGTAATCGTGCCGGGGTTTCCCCTTCGCAATACTATAGTGAAACACTTCTGAATGGAAGAACCTTTGCTATTATGGGAAATCCAAACTTAGGAGAAGTGCGAGGAATCTTGCTAGGTGTTGAAAATACCCGACAAGAAGCTATGTGTGCAGAAGTGTGGTTCAATGAGCTCAGGTTTCAGCAACTTGACGAGAGGGGTGGATGGGCCGCGGTGGCAAGAACCGATATAAAACTGGCAGACCTTGGAAAAATTTCTCTTTCCGGTTCTGCACGTTCTCGCGGATTTGGAACGCTCGAACAGCGTGTAAATGAAAGAAGTCGTGAAGATGTGTATACGATGGATGCCTCTATTAATTTGGAAGCTGGAAAACTGTTACCTAAAAATTTGGGATTACAAATTCCCATATATGCAGGTATTAGTCATCGTAGCAGCACTCCTGAGTATGATCCGTATGATTTGGATATTTCGTTAAAGCAGAAGATTCGCAATGCGGAAGCAGGTAAGCGTGATTCTATTCGTAATGATGCGCAGGATATCACTACCATCAAAACGGTGAATCTAACCAATGTTAAAAAGCTCAAGACAGATGGTAAAAAGCCCATGCCTTGGAGCGTCACCAATCTTGACTTCACCTATTCTTACATGCAAACGATGTCGCATAATCCATTGATTGAGCAGGATGAATTGCGACGTACACGTGGAGCTATTGGTTATGCCTATGCCCCTCAGGTAAGACCTGTGGAGCCTTTCAAACGCTTTATAAAATCAAATTCTCGTTGGTTGTCGATTGTGCGTGATTTTAATTTTAATTATGCACCCTCGCAGATCTCTTTCCGTGCGGATGTTTTCCGTCAGTTCGGCGCTACCCGCCCACGCAATGTGGGTGGAGGTCCCTACAAGATCCCTGAAACCTATAACAAGTACTTTACGTTCGATCGCTTCTATATTTTGCAATGGAATTTGACACGCTCCTTGTCAATGGATTTTAGTGCTACCAACAATGCACGTATTGATGAACCAGCGGGTAGAATTGACACCGATTCAAAGAAAGATTCTGTTCGAAAAACCTTATTTAGAGGAGGCAGAACTACCAATTATCAGCAGGACTTTACCTTAAACTACAATCTACCTACCAGTAAAATACCGCTGTTAGATTGGACTTCTGTCCGCGCAAGTTATAACTCTAAGTATAACTGGTTGGCCGCTTCTCTATTGGCTAAAGAGTTGGGTAATAAATTATCGAATACCCAAACTCGTAATTTGAATGGGGAGTTAAAGTTCGAAGAGTTGTATAACAAGAATAAGACGATCCGCGCTATTCAGAATAGGGTACGTGCTCCTCGAAATTCTAGGGCTACTACTGCTAATAAATCAGTCAATTCCCAAAAAGACAAAAACAAAAGTGGGTTGTTCAAGGGGAAAGGATTGGATGGACGTGGAGTACCTCCGCCGGATGCCTTTGGGCAAGCAGGAGGTAACAAAGCAGACTCTACTAAAGACAATACTTATGTAGATGGAAGACCCAGCGAAAATAATGTAAGCCCTGTTGCCAATGCTTTTGTAGCTCCTTCTTCTAGATTTTCCTATGATACGATCCGTGGTAAAGACGGGAAGATTGTAAAAATCAAAAAGCGGAAGATCAAAAAAGTTATCTGGTCGGACAGAGCGATTAGAGCGC
>JBMSWW010000096.1:0-6168 GCA_049425065.1 Chitinophagaceae bacterium | reverse complement strand
ATAGCGCAAGAGGAGACCAAATTTGGGATGGACGAAGAGGAATTGATGGAAGCCATTGCACAACGAGACCTCTTACCCAATGTTAACCTTAGAGGGTTGATGGGAATGGCTAGTTTTTCCGACGATAAGAAAATGGTATCCGCTGAATTCGAGTATTTACATCGATTGTTTACAAAAGTTGGCGAGCGTATCCATAGTCCTGAATTTAAAACGCTCTCCATGGGAATGAGCGGAGATTACCCAATAGCCTTGGAAAAAGGAAGCAATATGGTGAGGGTAGGAAGCCTATTGTTTGGCCCCCGCGAAAAGCGTTCCTAAACTTTTCATAGCTTTAGCTTACTCAACTAAAAAGTCTTTTTATGAAGCATCTCTTTGTTTTGTTGGTTGTGAGTTTGTTTTTTATCGAAACTTATTCCCAATCGCCTTCTGAAGATTCACTATACATGCGAACGCATTATTCACAAGCGGAGTACAGAGTGTCCATGCGTGATGGTACTGAACTTTTCATATTAGTATATACTCCAAAAGATCAAACCAAAACGTATCCAATTTTATTGAACAGGACCTGTTATAATGCATCTTCTTACCGTGATTTTAAAACCCATGGTCATCCCTCTCGGTATTTAGTGAAGGATGGATATATTCTGGTATTTCAAGATGTAAGAGGTCGCTATATGAGTGGAGGGGTTTTCAATAATATGACTCCTAATATTCCCGGGAATGAGCCACGCAATAAAACAGCTATTTATGAGAGTTCTGATACTTGGGAGACCATTGACTGGATTGTAAAAAATTTAAAAGGCAATAATGGGCGAGTAGGAATCTATGGAATTTCTTATCCAGGCTTTTACTCAGCTGCCTCCTTACCAGATGCGCATCCTGCCCTTAAAGCAGTATCTCCACAGGCGCCTATTTCAGATTTCTTTTTTGACGACTTTCATCATATGGGTGCTTACTTGCAGAGCTACACAGCCGCCTTTGCCGTTTTTGGTTATCAAAAAAAAGATACCACACGGAATGACTGGTTTATGCCTGAGCTGATGCGCTTTTATCAAAAGCCGGTAGCCGATGGCTATAATTTTCATTTGTCTCAAGGACCGCTTAAGAATATTACCGAGAAATATCATCATGATAATTTCTTTTGGCAACAGATAGTTAATCATCCCAACTACGATACATTTTGGCAAAAAAGAACCTTATTGCCTCATTTGAATAATATAAAGCCTGCAGTATTAACGGTAGGAGGTTGGTTTGATGCAGAGGATCTTTATGGACCAATAAATATTTATAATAAAATAGAGTCTTCTACACCTGGTGCAAAAAATAGTATTATCATGGGGCCTTGGGGACATGGAGATTGGACTAATGAAAAACCTAAGACCACTCATAATCATATTTATTTTGGAGATAGTCTTTCTCATTTTTTCTTAAGAGACGTAGAGGCTCCTTTCTTTGCACATCATTTGAAGGACGCCCCGGATCCAAAGTTACCAGAGGCATTGATGTATAATACAGGGGCTAAGGAATGGCAGCGTTTTGACCAGTGGCCTCCTGTGAATATTCCTCCAGTAAAACTCTTTTTTGGAGAAAGGGGACAGCTTAGCATCAATAAACCTTTATCGCCAGACGCCAGCTTTAGTTATGTTAGTGATCCTGATAAGCCAGTGCCTTATACTTCTCAAACAGAGGGACTCACTTTTACTCCCCGCAATTTTATGAGTGATGACCAAAGAGAAGCCTCCAAACGTCCTGATGTGTTAACTTTTACTACGGAGGAACTAACTCAAGAGGTCACGTTAGCTGGCGAAATCATTGCCAGGTTGAAAGTGATGCTATCTACTACTGATGCAGATTTTGTTGTCAAATTGATTGATGTTTATCCGGATAACCACCCGGATTATCCTCATAATCCTTCAAATGTTAAAATGGGAGGGTATCAACAATTAGTACGTCATGAAGTTTTTAGAGGAAGATTCAGAAATAGCTTTGAAAAGCCAGAGCCCTTTGTTCCTGGCACCCCAACTGATGTAAATATTCCACTGCAGGATATTTTACATACGTTTAAAAAAGGCCATAAAGTAATGATTCAGATTCATAGTACTTGGTTCCCCTACATAGATAGAAATCCTCAGCAATTTGTAGAGAATATTTACAAGGCCAGTGAAACTGATTTTATCAAATCAACTATTACAGTACTCGGAACCTCAACCATTGGAGTTGGGGGAAGTCAGGGTACTAAAAGAGGATTTTAGTGAAAGGGGTACAGGAACTGATCCATCAATTTAATCTTCAACCTCATCCAGAGGGAGGATATTATGCATCTACTTACCAAGCCTCATTACAACTTCCTAAAGCGTCTTTATCCAAAAGGTTTAGTGGAGATCGACCTGTGTCAACGGCTATTTATTTCTTACTGGAGCAAGGTGATTTTTCTGCCTTCCATCGTATACAGAGTGATGAGTGCTGGCATTTTTATGACGGCGGTCCCCTGAATCTGCATTGTATTTCTCCAGCCGGTAATTATCGATTAATAGAATTGGGTCGACAGGCTAATTGTCACTATCAGTACATTGTTCCGGCAGGGGATTGGTTTGCCGCTGAGCCGCAGCCCAACGCACCTTATAGCCTAGTGGGTTGCACGGTGTCTCCCGGATTTCATTTTGATGATTTGGAGCTTGCTCAGAAAGAACAACTTATTAATCAGTATCCCTTATGCCAAGAGCTGATACAGCGATTGTGTCGTAAATAGTAAAATCAATTGAATGATGCTTAGGGTCTTAGTGGCATAGCTAGCAAAGGAACCTTCGTTTTATAGCTCATTTTCTTGGTGAGGCTTGGATTAAGAATACTTCCCAGCAAACTTCTTTCATGAGTTGTCATTGCTACTAAGTTGTATCCATTTTCTACTACAAACTGATTTATATTTTCTATGAATCTTCTTCCTATCAGTTGTTTTGTATTTACTTCTAGATATGGGGCCCTAGCTTTAACAATCGCCTCTGCTTTGCGTAATTCTTGTATCTCTTCGTGGTACTCTGTGGGAGCAACAAAGCGGGCATCCGTAAAACTGGTGAGCGTGATAGAAGCATGAAAACTTTGCGCTAGGTCATATAATGAATTAAGTTGATCTCCTGCCTCCTTTGCGTCATGGATGGCGAGTGCAATTTTTGAAGGGGCTTCTCCTTCAAACTCTAAGGGAATGGCTATAATGGAAATAGAAGATTGACCAATTAAGCCGGCGGTTTTGCTTCCTAAAAAAACATCACTCAATCCCGATAGGCCCATGGTTCCAACAACAATCAAATCACTTTGCCATTCTTCAGCAGACTTGAGAATGGAACTTATAATAGAGCCGTGAATAATTTCTGTATGTACTTCAATAGATTCGGTAGAAACCACACTATCTCTAAGCATCTTTAGATTGCTCGCAGCAGAAGAATCTATTCCTTCTTGTATTTCGTTAGCTGGTATTACATTATCCAATAGTACACTTTCAGCATCCTCAGTTACATGCAATAACTTTAAAGATGCTCCTGTCTTTCGAGCAATAGTAATTGCATATTCTAATGCTTTTTCGGCATGGGGAGAAAAGTCAGTGGGGAGTAAAATACGTTTCATATAGGCAGTCAAATTTTACTCTAAATTCGTCAACAAACCAGAACTTTTGCTTGATAATCCTCATCCTGAAAGATGATTTTAATTGTGTTATCTTCGCCTTACATATCAATGTTTTATGTCGGAAGAACGCAGTTTGAATTTTATTGAAGAAATTATTGAAGCGGATCTTGCCGCTGGAAAATACAAGTCAATCGTCACCCGTTTTCCCCCAGAACCTAATGGGTACTTGCATATTGGTCATGCATCCAGCATATGCTTGAATTTTGGTTTAACGAAGAAATATCCAGGGTACACGAACCTTCGTTTTGACGATACTAATCCTGTAACGGAGGATACTGAATATGTGGAAAGTATTAAGCAAGATGTTAAGTGGCTTGGATTTGAATGGAAACACGAAAGATATGCCAGCGATTATTTTGAACAACTGTACAAGTTTGCCTTACAATTAATTGAGAAGGGGTTAGCCTATGTAGACGACAGTACTCCCGAGGAAATTGCTACTCAAAAGGGAACACCTACAGAGCCGGGTGTTAATAGTGTTTACCGTGATCGATCTGTTGCAGAAAATAGTGACCTTTTTACACGCATGAAAATTGGAGAGTTTCCTGATGGGGCCCGAACGTTAAGGGCAAAGATTGATATGGCCCATGTGAATATGCTGATGCGTGATCCCATTATATACAGGATTAAACATGCTCATCATCACAGAACTGGAGACAAATGGTGCATTTATCCGATGTATGATTTTGCACATGGACAAAGTGATTCAATTGAAGAAGTAACGCACTCAATTTGTACGATGGAGTTTGTGCCACATCGTGAACTCTATGATTGGCTCATTGATAAATTAGGCATTTATCCCTCTCATCAATATGAATTTGCTCGTCGTAATATTAACTATACGGTTACCAGCAAGCGAAAATTACTACAGCTGGTTAATGAGAAAAGGGTGAGTGGATGGGACGATCCCCGTATGCCGACTATCAGTGGACTTCGTCGTAGAGGGTTTACTCCAGAAAGTATTCGCAATTTCTGTGACCGTATAGGCGTTGCTAAGCGCGATAACATGGTCGATGTAGGGCTCCTTGAATTTTGTGCAAGAGAACATTTAAATCAAATTGCACAGCGCAGAATGGTGGTTTTTGATCCTTTAAAAGTGGTTATTACTAACTACGAAGGAGAAGAAATATTAATTGCTGAGAATAATCCGGAAGATTCTACGGCGGGTAGTAGAGAAATTCCTTTTAGTGGTGAACTTTATGTGGAACGAGATGATTTTATGGAAAATCCGCCAAAAAAGTATTTTCGACTGGCTCCGGGACAGATGGTTCGTTTAAAAAGTGCATATATCATTAAATGTGACGAGGTTATTAAAGATGAGGACGGAAAGGTGATTGCCTTGCATTGCAGTTATTTACCGGATAGTAAAAGTGGGGGGGATACTAGTGGTATAAATGTAAAAGGGACACTTCATTGGGTAAGTTCTAAACATGCCGTAAATGCCGAGGTGCGTTTATATGACCGTTTATTCAGTGTAGAAGATCCTACAGATGAATCACAAGACTTTTTACATTATTTAAATCCCAACTCTCTTGAGGTATTGCCTAAGGTGTTTGCAGAGCCTGATTTACAACAAGCTAGTGAGGCCGTTCGCTATCAATTTATTCGTAAAGGATACTTTGTGTTGGACAAAGATGCGACTTCCGGAAAGTTGATCTTCAATCGCACGGTGGGATTAAAAGATGGATGGACCGTTCCTGGTTCAAAGGGATAATTCATATTTTCAGGGACCCATGTCAGCATTCTCTACATTTTTGGGGAGTAGATTTGGTATACAAATTGCTGTATGGATTGACTCCTCTATTTATACTCCCCAAATACTTTTCTAAGCGCATCCGCTATTTCTCCTAAACTACTTTTTGCCTCTGCGGCCTTCATTACAGTGGGCATTATGTTGATGCCTTCTCTGGCATGGCTGCTCAACTGCTCTAGTAATTGTTGACAACGAATATTGTCTCTGTTGTTTCTTAGATGCTCTAGCCGGGCTGCTTGTTCGATACGAATTTTATCATCAATTCGAAGTGTGGGGATCTTAGCTTCCTCGGTAATTTGAAATTTATTGACTCCCACAATAATCTTTTCACTGGATTCTACTTTTTGTTGGTAGGCATAAGCACTGGCGGCAATTTCATCCTGAATGTAACCTTGTTCTATGGCAAATACACTTCCGCCCATGGCGTCAATAACATCAATTTGTTTTTTAGCAGCCCCTTCAATTGCCTGCGTTAATGACTCTATATAGTAGGAGCCTGCCATTGGGTCTACTGTATCGGTTACCCCACTTTCAAAAGCGATGATTTGTTGGGTTCTGAGCGCTGTACGGGCGGCTTCTTCTGTAGGAAGGCTCAGAGCCTCGTCATATCCATTAGTGTGTAGTGATTGCGTGCCGCCCAGCACGGCAGCCAATGATTGTATAGTTACTCTAGTAATGTTATTGAGCGGTTGTTGTGCAGTTAAGGTACTACCTCCGGTTTGGGTATGAAAGCGAAG
>JBMSWW010000095.1:0-6169 GCA_049425065.1 Chitinophagaceae bacterium | reverse complement strand
TGTCACTATCAAGTCGCACCATAATGTAGGGGGTCTTCCCGATCATCTTCATTTGGAGTTGGTAGAACCACTTCGGTTGTTATTTAAAGATGAGGTAAGAAAAATTGGATTGGAATTAGGCATTCCTGCGGCCATGATAGGACGTCATCCTTTCCCAGGACCAGGTTTAGCTATCCGTATTTTAGGGGAAGTAACTGCAGAAAAAGTAAAACTATTACAAGAAGCAGACCACATCTACACCAAAGCACTACGCGACAAAGGTCTATACGAATCTGTTTGGCAAGCAGGTACTATTTTGTTACCTGTAAAAAGCGTAGGAGTTATGGGTGACGAAAGAACTTACGAGTATACCATTGCTTTGAGAGCGGTAACCAGTGTAGATGGCATGACGGCTGACTGGGCCCATCTTCCCTATGATTTTCTCGCTTATGTTTCCAATGAGATTATCAACCAAGTAAGAGGAATTAACCGGGTAGTGTACGACATCAGCAGTAAGCCCCCTGCTACTATTGAATGGGAATAATTTTGCTATCCATGAAACGCATAGGAACCATTTGGATTATTGGGCTAGTTATTTTCTTGGTAGGTTGGATCACCCATAGCTCCGCACAAGAAACTAAAAAGGCGTACAAAGTGGGATTGTTTCTCCCCTTGCACTTAGATGCCGCATTTGATGCTGAGGGTAATTATCGCTATGCACCAAAAACATTTCCAAAGATTCATACCCCTGCCTTGGAATTTTATGAAGGAGCATTATTGGCATTGGATACTCTATTGGCAGAGAACTCCCCCATTGAATTAATTATAAAAGACACTCGTTCCGCAAAACAAACATTATTGCAACTATTAAAAAGTCAAGACTTACAAAATATAGATCTGCTATTAACCTACTGTAGTGCCAATGAACTAAAAATACTGGCAGAAGCAGGTCTACAAAAGGGTATTCCTGTTATCAATGTAAATCTCCCGAATGACGGAGGCGTAAAAAATAATCCCTACTTAGTATTGCTCAACTCAACCCTTTACACACAAGCCACTGCTATTTACAAGTACATCTCAGAAGAATATGCTGATCAGAACATGATTGTCTTCAGAAAAAAAGGAGTGCTAGAAGACCGAATAAAAAAATATTGGGAGGAAACCGGCAAGGCAAAGGGCAAGCTAGCCTTACAATTAACTTATGTGGATCTGCCCGACAGTTTCGCTGTTAACCAGCTGACACCCTACCTTGACACCTTAAAATCCACGTTATGTGTAGCAGGAAGCCTGGATGAAAATTTTGGGAAGCACTTAGCTTTACAATTAGCCTCACTCGCTAAAAAGAATTATAAGTCAACCCTGATAGGTATGCCTACCTGGGATGGGATTCGAGACTTTGCCAAACCCGATTACCGCGGCATTGATATCATCTACTGTACTCCATATTACAACCCACGCACCGATAGCATCAGCCAGTTTATTGTAAATTTATTCAATGAAAATATCTATGCACGTCCCAGTGATATGGTAATGCGTGGATACGAAGCTGTTTGGCATTTTTCAAAATTGCTCCACCAATACGGCGCTGACGTAAGCTCAAATCTTTCCAGCCGAGAATTTGAAGTATTCAGAGAACTGAACATTAAGCCTAGTTTTAGCAAAGGCCAAATGAGTCTTGATTACTTTGAAAACAAGAAACTCTATTTTTTGAAATGGCAAGATGGCCTATTGAAGTACCAGCGCTAATTCATTCTTTTCTTAAGTGAACTTACTTGTTGTTGCAAATCGGAAACCACATTTGCTAGTTCACTCATATCCCATCGATGTTGAGTGTTCGCTTTTGCAATGACCACCTGCGCCTGCCACATTTCTATCACCTCTTCTGCATTCACCGTATATGGATGATATATAGGATTATCACTGACCAACGTTAACTTGTTTTGTTGTTTCCCATTTTTTTGTACACGCTTGTAAACAATTCCTTCGTTGCGCGACACTACAATACATGGGGTATCATCTTTTACTTCTCCCAGATCGTTCACTTTTTCTCCCACAATCACAGACCCACTAGGAGTAGGCAACATAGAATCGCCGATAATTTCAAAGGCGCGATAATTGCCACCTGTGAGCATTGGTAAGGTGAAGGTGTTCAATTCATCAATGAACTCCGGATCGGCATAGCCAGCCAAATATCCAGCCGCCGCTTTCACGGGTACAAATGGAATCTCGGTGGGCCCTGCATTCATTTTAATGGCACGGCGCCTAGAGAGATACGTAGACTTTGAATCGCTGAGATCTTTGCGGAGTAAATCGTCCATAGTCAATTTGAAAAGGTCGCAAACCATTTCCAATACTTCGAATCGAGGCTCTGCCCTCTCCTCTTCATAAGCGCCTAACAAGGATCGCTTGATATTTAATTTAGTCGCAAATTCCTCCTGGGTCCAGCCTCGGAGCTTGCGCAGATACTTCAGGTTTTGATTGGAGAGCGCCATAATTGTCTAATTTATTTAGCTGCAAAATACTAATATTTTTAGACTTTCCAAATTTTTTAGCGGCCAATTTTGGCCATAACTCAAAATGAAGGACTTTTACACTCCATGACTACCCGTAAAAAAGTATCGGCCCCCACCGTAAAAGCTCGTGTAAAAAAAGATAAACCCGTTATCCTGATAACCAACGATGACGGCATCAGTGCACCCGGCATCCGGAACCTTGTAGAAGCCGTAAAAGACATTGGTCATATTGTGGTTGTGGCACCCGACAAGCCTCAATCGGGCATGGGTCATGCCATCACCATTGGGGAGCCTCTTCGTTTGAATAAAACTCATCATTTTGAGGGCATAGAATCGTATGCATGTACAGGCACTCCGGTTGATTGCGTAAAATTATCAGTAGACAAAGTTTTACACCGTAAACCTGACCTATGCCTAAGTGGTATTAATCATGGGGCTAATCATAGCATCAATGTAATTTATTCAGGCACAATGTCGGCAGCTGTTGAAGCAGCAATCGAAGACATTCCCTCCGCAGGATTCTCCTTGCTAGACTTTAGCATTGAAGCAGACTTTGAAGGGGCTCGATTCTATGCTAGAAAAGTGGTTGAGAAAATGTTCAGCACTAAACTGGGAAAGCACACAGTACTGAATGTAAACATCCCTGCAAAACCCGTAGAACTATTGAAAGGAATAAAGATCTGCAGACAAGCTTACGCCAAATATGAAGAAAACTATGTGCAGCGAAATGATCCACATGGACGTCAGTACTTTTGGTTAACTGGTGAGTTTCAAAATTTCGATAAAGGGAAAGACACCGATGTGTGGGCATTGTCTAACAATTATGTGAGCGTGGTACCTGTACAATATGACTTAACACATTACACGTACCTCAACCAGCTGAAAAAAAATTGGGAAAAATGATATTCACTAAAGACAATATAAAGCTGGGCCTTGTATTAGGTTTTGTGGGACCGATTGCAGGCTTACTGATACTGCATCAATATTTATATGGCTCATTATCGCTGGCTGAATTTCTGGATGTATTTGTCCATGAAAACAGACTGATTACCTCCATTGGATCGCTCAGTTTATTGGCGAATGCAATTCTTTTTACTATCTATGTAAATACCAAGCGAGATGAAACAGCTAAAGGTATATTCATTATTACGGTGATTTACGGAATCACGATTCTGCTGTTGAAGCTGCTCAATTGATCGAATGAAATACTACATCATAGCAGGAGAAGCTTCTGGTGACTTGCATGGAGGAAATTTAATTCGCGCTATACGCGAGAAAGATCCAAAAGCCATCATACGCTGTTGGGGTGGAGGGCAGATGGAGAGTGCAGGAGGTGAAGTAGTAAAACATTATCGAGATCTTGCCTTCATGGGATTTGCAGAGGTTGTAAAAAACCTTCCTGCTATTTTTCAAAACATTCGCTGGTGCAAAAAAGATATTGAGGATTTTCAACCAGATGTCTTAGTGCTTATCGATTACCCTGGATTTAATCTGATCATCGCCCCTTGGGCAAAGAAAAAAGGATTCAAAGTAGCATATTATATTTCACCACAAGTGTGGGCTTGGAAAGAAAGCCGGGTCAAGAAAATGAAAACCTGCATTGACCAAATGATGGTCATCTTACCCTTTGAAAAAGACTACTACCAAAACAAATGGAACTGGAAAGTGTCGTATGTAGGACATCCGCTGACAGAAGTAGTCAATAAGTCATTAGAGCAAGCTCCCGCTTCACCACTTTCCGATAAACCGATCATTGCTTTATTACCAGGAAGCCGTGAACAAGAGATCAACAAGAAACTCCCCATCATGCTGGAAGTGAGTAAGCAATTCCCCTCCTATCAATTCATCGTAGCCAAAGCGCCTGGCACTCGTGAATCATTTTATAAACAGGTATTGGCTCAATATCCGGAGATCAAATGGGTAGAAGGACAAACCTATGAGTTACTCAAACAAGCCACCGCTGCTTTAGTTACCTCCGGAACCGCCACGCTGGAAACAGCATTGTTCGGCGTACCACAAGTGGTTTGCTACAAAGGATCTTTTCTGTCCTATGAAATTGGAAAAAGACTGATCAGTATAAAGTATATCTCTCTGGTAAACCTGATCATGGACAAGCCCGTGGTCAAAGAATTGATTCAACACGAACTCACCGTTAAAAATTTAACCAGAGAGCTCACTAAAATACTACAGCAGCAGGAGCGTGCGCGAATCCAACAAGAATACAAAGAACTTTTTACAGCGTTAAGTGCTACCCAAAATGCCTCTGAAAAAGCCGCTGAGATCATCATAAATTTGAAGGACAAATAATCCCTTCATGAAATTCCGCCTTCTACTTGCCCTTACGGCTCTCCTCTTGGTGGCTACCAATATTTGTTTCTCACAAGAGATCAAAGTAATGAGCTATAATATCCGGTTGGATCATCCGGGTGATGGTCCCAATAGGTGGGAACATAGAAAATCTAAAGTAGCGAGCCTTCTCAACTATTATGAAGCAGACTTCATCGGATGTCAAGAGGTACTTTACCAACAACTCACCTATCTTGATAGTAACTTGAAAGGATATAACTATATCGGCGTAGGCAGAGATGACGGAAATCAAGCAGGAGAATATTCCACCATCTTTTACATGAAAGACCGTTACGACCTGATCACTTCTTCTACCTTTTGGTTGTCACCTACCCCTGACCAACCCTCGAAAGGATGGGATGCTGCCCTGAATCGGGTATGCACCTATGGATTGTTTCGTCACAAACAATCACAACAAGAAATTTGGGTATTCAACACTCATTTCGATCATGTAGGAAAAGAAGCCAGAGCCGCTTCTGCCCAACTCATTTTGGAGAAAATAAAACAACTGAATCAAAATAACGCCCCAGTAATTCTTTGCGGTGACTTCAATACAATACCTGAAGAGGCACCTGCACAAATTTTAGGTGCGGCCTTATGGAATACCCGAGTTAAAAGTCATTTGATTTATGGAGATGCGGCTACTTGGAACGCTTTTGAATTCAATAAAAAACCAGCCGGCTGCATCGATTATATTTTCACTACCCCATTCCCTTATCTCACAGTAAAAAAGTTTGCAACGCTTACCAATTCTTATGAGTTGAAGTATCCATCAGATCACTTTCCTATTCTTGCTACGCTTCAACTCAATCAGCCTTTTATAGGTGAGATCAATAATTTTAAAAAACAAGACAAATCAATACGACCCAGTCCCGGTAAAGTACTTTTTATTGGTTCCTCTTCCTTCACAATTTGGAGAGACATACAGAACTATTTCCCCGCAAGCAGCATTATTAATCGCGGGTTTGGCGGTTCTACTCTTTTTGACCTCAATTTTTACTTTAATGATATAGTACCAAACTATCAACCCCGACAAATTGTAATTTATTGCGGTGAAAACGATCTGGCTAGTAGCGACACCATAACTTCCTCTATCGTTTTACAACGATACCAAGAACTACACCAACGTATTCGCTCATTGTATCCAAGTATTCCACTTGTGTATGTATCTATTAAGCCAAGCCCCTCCCGCTGGCATCTTAGGGAGAAAGCAAAAGAGTCCAACCAATTGATCAAGGATTTTTTAGCTAAGGAGCCCCGTAACTCCTTTGTCAACGTGTGGGATCTTATGCTGAATCAAGAGGGTGTACCTAATGAAAAGATTTTTGGTT
>JBMSWW010000094.1:0-6180 GCA_049425065.1 Chitinophagaceae bacterium | reverse complement strand
CATATTTGGCAACATGTCCATTATAACGATTGAACTGACTTACTACTTCTTGATAAATGGTGCGAAGTCCATCGAAATTTCCATTCACCTCTTTGGTCCATTCATGTAGGTTTGGAACAATTCTTTGAAGGTTTTTAATTCCATAGTAGCTGCCTTTCATAGCATCATCCCCTACTTGTTCACTCTGTGAACGAGGATCGTCAGGATTGGTTTCTGTGCCAAACCAAAGACGATTATTCTTTAATCTTTCGATTACCCATGTATTTAATTTCGATTGCTCTGTTTCAGCACTATTAAATTCCGGAAACCTACGATAACCCCATTCAATAGCCCAATTATCATAGTCGCCAATACGTGGAAAAAGACCTGCGGTGCCAATTTTATCCTCTGGCTGTGCTACGTAATTGAAACGAGCATAGTCCATAATTGAGGGAGTATGACCATTAGCCTCCACCCATGCTTTATTACGTAGATTCTCAACTGGAACAGTTGAACTTGATCCATAGTTATGTCGAAGACCTAAAGTATGGCCTACCTCATGCGAAGAAACAAACCGAATCAATTCACCCATTAATGAATCAGGGAATTGCATTTGACGAGCTCTAATATCGTTAGGTGAACATTGAATCATGTACCAGTTTCTGAGTAGTACCATCACATTATGATACCAGTTAATATGGCTTTCCATGATTTCTCCACTTCTTGGATCCGATATACTTGGACCGCTTGCATTAGGAATATCAGAAGGCTTATACACTATTGCAGAATTTCTGGCATCTTCTAAACTCCAGGTGCTATCCTCTTGTTTAGTTGGCGCGCGTTTGGCCATAATGGCATTCTTAAAACCAGCTTTTTCGAATGCTCCTTTCCAATCATCAACACCTTGCATTAGGTAGGGTATCCATTTTTCGGGTGTGGCAGGATCTATATAGAAAATAATTGGCTTTGCTGGCTCAACCAATTCACCACGCTTATATTTTTCCAAATCAGCGGGCTTAGGTTCTAGCCTCCAGCGCTTTACCATTGAGATTTTTTTTACTCCTTGCGGGTTAGCATCAAAATCAGTGTAACCGACTGCAAAATATCCAACGCGGGGATCAAAATAGCGAGACTGCATAGGTTCTTTAGGGAGTATAATTAAAGAGCTATTCAACTCCATGGTCATGTTACCACCACCGGCGCCACCTCCCATAGAAGGACCGCCAGGCATCCCGGGAGAAGAAGCTCCTTTTGAATAGGTTTTTACAGCTTTAATTTCAACATTAATGGGGTATGCTTTTACGGATACAACATAAGATTTATCAGCTTGTATAGCCGTAAGACGCAATGAAGATTTCAATGAAGAGTTAAAATGTAAGACATCGTTATCTCCACTTATGAAACTTGTAACATCTATTACAGAAGTAACAGAGTCTTTACCAAATGCTTTAATGTCAAAAGACTGAGCAATGGGCTGAACATTTGAATTACTCACCGTCGTGAACATAGGAGAAGTGGAATCTTTTGCATACTCAGCATAAGAAATGTTTCTTAAGAAAATTTTATTATTCGGGCCCTTTTCAAATTTAATAACGTTTTGTCCTATCTGATCACCAGCATATCCGAAAAAACTACCCCCGGCTCTTAAACCTGCAGGTGCTTTAGAGATTCGATTCACCAATAAAATCTCTCTTAACAATAATGAATCAGGAATCTCAAAATAGAATTTATCATCTACTTTATGTACCCAAAATAACCCTTTGGAAGATTCTGCTTTTGAGGTGATTACTTCTTTGTAAGGTTTAGGAGCTGCTGCTGGACTAGCAGAACCTCCTGGCCCCATTCTTCTGCTGGTATCAATCCTTGCTCCATTTCCTGAAGATGGGGGTTGAGCTACTAATGAAAAGCTCATGGAAAGTACAGAAAGTAACAACCATGAACGTTTAAAATACTGTTGCATGTTTAGGTGGTTTTAAAAGTGTAGTAAATTACTGAATCTGGATTAAAAAAGCCCTTTCAAAGGATGAAAGGGCTTTTTTACTATTTGAATGGATATTTCTAAGATTTTTTCTTTCCTTTTGGAGCGAACATGGCTAACATACGACGTCCTTCCATCTTGGGCATATTTTCGAGGACACCAATTTCAGCTAAACGTTCAGCAAACTTTAATAAAAGCAGCTGTCCTCTGTCTTGAAATTGAATAGCACGACCTTTAAATTGAACATAAGCCTTCACCTTATTGCCTTCTTTCAAGAATTCAATGGCGTGTTTCGCTTTGAAATCAAAGTCATGATCATCTGTATTAGGCGTAAAACGAATTTCCTTCACTTCGGAAACTTTACTTTTAGCCTTCATCTCTTTTTCCTTTTTCTTCTTGTCGTAGAGGAATTTATTGTAGTCGATGATTTTACAAACAGGAGGATCTACGGTGGGAGAAATTTCCACAAGATCTAATCCCTGATCCTGTGCCATTTTCATGGCATCTTGAGTTGAATAAATGCCCACTTCTACGTTGTCACCTACCAGACGAACCTGGGGTACACGAATAAAATGGTTGATTCTGTGTTCTGCTTCTTTGCGAGGGGGGAGCTTACCTCTGAATCCTCCTCTATTTGGACCTCCAGGTCCTCCTCCGGGTCTAGGTCCGCTTCCAGGAGGTCGAAAAAAACCGCCTCCGGGTTTTTGTGGTACTGCCATTTATAGGTTTTAGGTTACTAAAATAAACTTATTCTGCTTTTCTTGATTGAATTTCTTCTGCCGCTGATTGGATAAAAACAGCAATCGATTGAGTCCCCAAATCTCCTTTTCCCTGTCTGCGTACGGATACTATTTTTTCTTGCATTTCTTTTTCTCCTACTACGAGCATGTACGGAACTTTCATCAATTCGGTATCTCTGATTTTTTTGCCAATCTTCTCGTTGCGGTCATCGATCTCACATCGAATACCCGCGTGAGATAACTGGCCTTGAAGAGACTGCGCGTACTCGAGGTACTTATCACTGATCGGCAAAATCTTTACTTGCAAAGGAGCAACCCAAAGCGGGAATTTACCTGCATAATGCTCTAATAAAAATCCAATAAATCTTTCATGCGTACCCAGCGGAGCGCGGTGAATGATCAATGGTACTTCTGATTGGTTGTCACGATTGGTATATGACAGCTTAAACTTGATTCCGGAATTAAAATCAACCTGGTTGGTTGCTAGTGTGAATTCTCTTCCAATCGCACTCCAAATTTGCACGTCGATTTTTGGACCATAAAAGGCGGCCTCATCCTGTACCTCTACAAAAGGAGTGCCAGTTTCTACCAATACTTTTCTAACCATGGCCTCAGTCTCCTTCCACAATTCAGGCTCGTTTACATATTTCTGACCCAGTTTAGCAGGATCATGTAAACTTAGACGCATTACATATTTCTCAATGCCGAAGATCTGAAAGTACTTGAGATACATTTCATTCACGGCTTTGAATTCTTGGAAAAACTGCTCTTTACTACAATAAATATGAGCATCGTTCATATGGAGACAACGAACCCTCATTAAACCAAATAGTTCCCCACTCTGTTCGTAACGATAGCAGGTTCCATACTCTGCAATTCTATAGGGAAGGTCCTTGTAACTCTTTGGCTCCGCATCATATATTTTATGATGATGGGGACAGTTCATAGCCTTTAAATAATATTTTTCGCCGTCCATCTCCATAGGAGGAAACATACTATCTGCATAGTACGGTAAGTGACCACTGGTCAGGTACATACTTTCTTTAGCAATATGCGGAGTCACTACTCTTTTGTAACCCGCCGCAGTCTCAGTTTCTTTTGCCAATTTCTCCAACTCCTCAATAATGATAGTTCCATTAGGCATCCACAGAGGAAGGCCCGGTCCAACATCATCATCCATGGTATATATACCTAATTCCTTACCCAATTTGCGATGGTCTCTTTTTTTTGCCTCTTCCAACATGGCCAGATATTCATCCAGCTCTTTTTGGTTGGGGAAAGTAATCCCATACACACGGGTCAACATTTTATTTTTTTCATCACCTTTCCAGTAGGCACCTGCCACACTGGTCAATTTGATGGCCTTAATAAAAGAGGTATTCGGAATATGGGGTCCGCGACAGAGATCTGTAAAATCACCTTGCGTGTAGAAAGTAATTTCACCATCCTGAAGCCCTTGTAATAGGTCTAGCTTATACTCATCCCCTTTCTCGGTAAAGTATTGAACAGCCTCGGATTTACTAATTTCCTTGCGAACATATTCGCTGTTTCTTTTGGCTAATTCATTCATTTTTTTTTCTAAAGCCAAAAGATCCTCTTCCGACATTTTTCGGTCACCCAAATCCATGTCGTAATAAAAACCATTTTCTACCGACGGCCCTACCCAAAATTTAACCCCAGGAAAAAGGGCTTCAACTGCTTCTGCCATCAAGTGGGCTGAAGAATGCCAAAAGGTGGATTTTCCCCCTCCGTCATTCCAAGTTAATAGTTGCAATTTGGCATCTGATTGGATAGAGAGCATAGCATCGCACACTACTCCGTTAACGGAGGCGGCTAGCACCTTACGCGCTAAACCTTCAGAAATTGATTTGGCAATTGATAGTGCGGTGATTCCTTTATCGTAAGTCCTTACGGCTCCATCCGGAAAAGTAATATTGATCATGTGTTATAAAGCCCCTGTTGGGTATACAAAATTACAAAATTACCCTAATATCTGCGGAGGTTTAAAGGGGATGTTAAAATTATGGAAACCATAAAAGTCCTGAGTCTCTAAAAATCGCAAACTGTAACTTTGCGGGCAGGAATGAAAATCTCAATTTGTAAAGTAATTGGCCTTTTTTGGGGAGCCGCCTTGTTCCCAATGATGCTCAATTCCCAAAATATTACGGGAATCTGGAAGGGATATTTCATTACTAAAGATTTTGATCAGTATAAAGTTGAATTTCAACTAAAACAGACTAAGAATACGCTTACCGGCGTCTCCTATTCCTACTTGTCCACTGTGTTTTACGGCAAAGCCCTAATGAAAGGTCAATTCACTAATAACCAAAACGTTTCAATACAGGAACTAAAAACTATAGAAGTTAAATCTTCTGATGGCGGGGTGAGTTGTATCATGAATTTTACGCTGAGCTATAGTCGTTCTGGTCGAGAGGAGTATCTCGATGGAAGTTTTACCAGCCAATATGAAACAGAATCTCCATCTCAAGGAATAAAAAAAGGAGAAGATTGCGGAGGTGGCAAAGTCTACCTTCGAAGGGTCACCTCTTCTGATTTTTACCCTGAACCTTTTTTACAAAATAGTTCGTCTAAAAAAGTAATCTTAAATGAAGCACCTCCTGCTAAAAAGGTAACTGCTTCTTCAACAAAGAAAACTCCCGATCAAAAATCTAGTCCGGTTGTAAGTAATACATCTTCATTGATTGCTAAATCTCTAACGGAAGAATCCATAGCAGCTTTTCCTGGTAAAACTCCTGTCTCCATTGCCTCGGTTGCTAATAATCGAATAAACAACCTATTAAAGGAGCTAACCGTTAATTCTCCTCAGGTGAAGGTATCGTTATATGACAATGGAGAAGTAGATGGAGATACAGTTAGTGTTTATCTAAACAGTAAACTAATTTTATCTAACAAACGCTTGAGCACCCTTCCGCTGGAACTTACCCTACAATTGGATGAGGAGAATAGCCTCCAGGAACTTACCGTGGTAGCCGAAAACCTTGGAAGAATTCCTCCCAATACAGCCTTAATGATCGTGAAGGCGGGAGATCAGCGTTATAGAGTTCAGATCACTTCGACGGAGCAAAAAAATGCGGTAGTTCGTTTCCGCTATGAAAGCAATAAACCCTAACAGTTTAAATTACCTTCGGGGTGAAATGAGATTTTTTTTAATAATTATCCTTCTTTGCTTCTCCTCCCTGGTACAGTCCCAAGACATCAATGGGGTTTGGAAAGGAAGATTGGTGATGGCCCCTAGTGGTTGCTTTCCGATTTATAACCTGGAATTTGACTTAATTGAAAAGCAGGGAATCATCACCGGTACAGCCTTGCATTTTTCTGACTCTCTAAATTATATAAAAAAAAATATTCGCGGCACCTATCTAAAAGACAGTAACAGAATCAAGCTGCAAGAGATAGCCATCAGCAGTTTCAGAATCAGAGAAGATTGTGTGCCCTGTATTAAAACTTATACACTTTCCTACC
>JBMSWW010000093.1:0-6212 GCA_049425065.1 Chitinophagaceae bacterium | reverse complement strand
TTGAGTCGATGATATTTCATAAAAGAAATTTATGAGTAAGCCGTAACTAACAACAGCTATTAAAAAAGTCCGTACAGGGCCGCATCTACTTTGCTGATGATGTCGCCCAGGTCCTCTTCATTTTCCGCAAACTTATTTTTGTCTACATCCACCACCAGCAATTTACCTTCCTTGTAATTCCCAATCCACTTGTTATAATACTCATTCAGTTTTTTCAGATAATCTAAACGAATATTCTCCTCGTATTCACGGCCACGCTTCTGAATCTGTCCTACCAGAGTAGGCACGGAAGCTTGCAAATAAATGAGCAGATCCGGGGGTTGTACCAAAGTCTTTAGGGTCTGAAAGAAATGATAGTAATTATCAAAGTCTCTTTTGCTCATCAATCCCATTTCATGAAGATTGGGCGCAAAGATGTTGGCGTCTTCGTAAATAGTTCTGTCTTGAATTACGGTCTCCGTTCCCTTTTGTATTTCCACTAACTGCTGCAAGCGGCTGTTCAAAAAGTAGATCTGCAGGTTGAAACTCCAGCGTGGCATATCCTCATAAAAATCCATGAGGTAAGGGTTGTGATCCACATCTTCAAAATGAGGAATCCACTTATAGTGCTTACTCAGCAGTTCAGTTAAGGTGGTTTTGCCGGCCCCGATGTTGCCTGCAATAGCGATATGCTTGGGTTTCTTTGCTTTTGCCATGTAAATAGCCGAAAACGGCGTTTTTGTGAGAGGGTTAAAAGTAGGAAAAATCAATAATAGTTAAGCCCCATAGAAGATCTGACCAAGTCCATGGTAGCGCGGGCACTGGCACGGGCTTTTTCTGCGCCTTGCTCCATCACGTTACTTAGGTAAGACGCGTCATTGCGTATCGCCTCTGCTTTTTCACGGATTGGGGTAATGAAATGAATCATGTCTTCAGCTAATTGTTTTTTTAGATCGCCATAGCGGATGGTACATCCATTAAAGGCCTCTTCAAAGTGCTGTATCGTACCCGGCTCACTGACCAAACGCATCAATTGGAAGATATTTTCTATATAGTCGGGCTTGGCAGCATTAGGTTCCGTAGGACCCGCATCTGTTTTAGCCTTCATGACTTTTTTGCGGATGAGCTCATCATCGTCACAGAGATAGATGGTGGCATATTGGTTTTCGCTTTTGCTCATTTTGCCGGCTCCATCGAGGATGGGCACTTTGATCAAATCGTCCCCTTAGTTGAAGGTCTGTGGTTCAGGAAACACTTCTCCATAACGATGATTAAAGCGATTGGCAAAATTTCTGGCCATCTCTAAGTGTTGCTCCTGGTCCTTCCCAACCGGCACCAGTGAGGCTCGGTGTAAAATGATATCGGCGGCTTGCAATACTGGATAGGTAAGCAATCCTGCATTGATATTCTCCGGATGTAAGCGGGCTTTCTCTTTGAAGGTAACTGTTTTTTCAAGCTCTCCTTTGTATGCCAACATATTTAGATAGAGATACAATTCGGCTGTTTCAAAAACATGACTTTGGCAATATAAGGCCACTTTATCGGGATCTAACCCGCAGGCAATATTTTCGGAGAGAACCCTGTATACATTCTGTTTTAATTCGGTAGTATCCGGATGTGTGGTGAGCGAATGAAGATCAGCTACCATGAAAAAACAAGTGAATTCTTCCTGCATTTTTACGTAGTTCCTGAGCGCCCCAAAATAGTTTCCCAAATGAAGAAAACCGGTGGGTCGGATACCGCTCATCACAATTTGCTTCTGCTTGTCCATCGTCGGCGAAGATAGCTAAAAGCGATGGGTTATCTTTGTGTCTCTCGGTAAAAAGATCCCTATGGCAGCAAGCATAATTCACCTGGAACAAATTCATAAAAGCTATTTCATGGGAAAGCAGGAACTCCCTGTTTTAAAAGGTCTTTCCCTCGACATACACCGCAATGAATACGTGGCTTTGATGGGCCCTTCTGGCTCCGGAAAAAGCACACTGATGAATATCATTGGTTGTTTGGATACTCCTACTGCAGGCAGCTATGTACTTAATGGAAATGACGTAAGTAAAATGGCAGACGACGATCTGGCTATTGTCCGCAATAAAGAAATTGGATTTGTCTTTCAGCAGTTCAACCTCTTACCTCGTTTAACCGCTGCAGAAAATGTGGCCCTGCCATTGGTGTATGCAGGAATGAAAAAAACAGAACGACTAGAAAAAGCGATGCAGATGCTGGAGTTGGTGAAACTCACCGACCGGAGTCATCACCGTCCTAATGAATTATCCGGAGGACAATGCCAACGGGTAGCTATTGCCAGAGCCCTCGTGAATAATCCCTCCCTTATTTTGGCTGACGAACCCACGGGAAATTTGGATACCCGTACTTCAGAGGAGATCATGGAAATTTTTGAAGAAATCTACCTGAATGGAAATACGATTGTGATTGTGACACACGAAGAGGATATTGCCAATCATTCTCGCCGTATTGTTCGCTTGAGAGACGGGCTGATAGAAACAGACAAGTTGAACCCCAAGTTTAGCACCACCACAGTTTAAATCGTTTATTCAGGTGGCTTCCTGTACTTTTGCCGGGCAAAAACCAACACCCCATGGCATTCAAGATCTATACAAAGACAGGAGATAAAGGGACTACCTCACTTATTGGTGGCACCAAAGTACCTAAATCGCATCTGCGTATTGAAGCGTACGGAACCGTAGATGAGCTAAATTCTTACCTAGGTCTTTGTCGTGATCAACTACAAGATGAGAATGCCAGATCTATTTTATCGGAAATTCAAGACCGGCTTTTCACCATTGGTTCTTCTCTAGCCTGTGATGCAGAAAAAGCACCTGGCATGGCCCTTCCTGATTTGAAAGAAGAAGATGTAGTACTCTTAGAAAAAGAAATTGATACCATGACAGCGGTGCTTCCTGAAATGAAAAATTTCATTTTGCCGGGAGGACATCCTGCCATTTCTCATTTACATGTACTACGCTGCATTTGCAGAAGAACCGAACGTTGTTGCGTGCGTATGGAATATGAGGATATGCAAGTAGCTCCTCTAGTAATTAAATACCTGAATCGTTTGAGTGATTATTTATTTGTGTTGGCTCGCTATGTAGGTATGCAATTAAACGTAGCTGAAATTCCTTGGAAGCCAAGGATCAATGCCTAAGTCTAACTGATCATTCCATCTTTCATCGTCCACACTCGATCGCTTTGCGCGGCCAACTCCTCATTATGCGTAACGATCAAAAAAGTTTGCCCTAATTCTTTTTTCAGCGTGGAGAAAAGTTGATGCAATTCTCTGGCATTGGCAGAATCTAAGTTGCCCGTGGGCTCATCCGCTAAAATGATAGAAGGCTGATTGATCAAGGCCCTGGCCACAGCCACACGTTGCTGCTCCCCACCAGAAAGTTGAGAGGGTTTATTATCCACGCGATGAGACAAGCCTAATTTTTCTAATAATTGAAGCGCTTCTTCTTTTACTAATGACTTTTTTCGTCCTGCCAGCCAGCCCGGGATACAAACATTTTCTAAGGCGCTGAATTCGGGTAACAAGTGATGAAACTGAAATACAAAGCCAATACGTTTATTTCGAAATTGCGCTAATTTTTTTCCCTTGAGGGCCAGTAAATCAGTGCCTTGCATTGTTACCGTGCCCTGATCAGGCACATCGAGAGTACCTAGTACATGCAATAACGTGCTTTTGCCACATCCCGAAGGGCCGATTATACAGGCTAACTCTCCTTGTTTTACCTGGATGCCCAGGCCCCGGAGAACCTCCACATTTCCGTAGCGTTTATATATATCTTTTCCCTCAATCAAGGTTTAGCTGTTAAAAACCCGAAACTATCAAAATCCGACCAATCGTACTAAACCAATCCAGGTTATTTGGAAAATTCCCCAATCCTACTACTTTTGCGCAAAATTGATAATTATGTTCTGGACCCTCGAATTAGCCTCTTATCTGGAAGACGCTCCCTGGCCGGCTACAAAAGACGAGCTGATTGATTATTCAATTCGCTCGGGTGCTCCTATCGAAGTGGTAGAGAACCTGCAGGAGCTGGAAGATGAAGGAGACGTGTATGAATCCATCGAAGACATCTGGCCCGATTATCCCACACAGGATGATTTTCTATTCAATGAAGACGAATATTAAACGGGTCAACCCTAATTAAAAAGGCTGCTCCGAAAGAAGCAGCCTTTTTTATGGTCGAAGGAAATCATTAAGGTTCCATTTTTTCAATCACGGCTTGCGTTACACCAGTAAAGCTGAACCCTCCATCATGGAAGAGGTTCTGCATCGTCACATAACGTGTAAGGTCGCTGAAGAGGGTTACACAGTAGTTAGCACAATCATTTCCAGTAGCATTACCCAAGGGACTCATAGCTTCTGCATAGCTAACAAAACCATCGAATCCTTTTACCCCACTACCAGCGGTAGTGCGAGTGGGAGACTGTGAAATCGTATTGACGCGCACTTTGCGTTTTACCCCATAGTGGTATCCAAAACTGCGCGTTACACTTTCCAATAAAGCCTTGGCATCTGCCATTTCATTATAATCGGGGAATACACGCTGTGCGGCAATGTAACTGAGGGCGACTACACTTCCCCAATCATTCAGGGCATCTAAATCCCAAGCCGTGCGTAAAACACGGTGCAAGCTCATCGAAGAAATGTCTAAGGTTTTTGCATTCCACTCGTAATTCATCTCCGTGTAATGCTTTCCTTTACGCACATTCAAACTCATCCCGATCGAATGCAGCACAAAGTCAATCTTACCTCCAAAATGCTGCATAGATTGCTCAAAGAGATTCTTTAAGTCATCCATATTGGTTACATCCGCTCCAATTACTGGGGCATTGCCACAAGCTTCGGAAAGTTTATTGATCTCGCCCATGCGCAACGCCACAGGAGCATTGGTCAGTACAATTTGAGCGCCCTCTTCAAAGCAACGAAGCGCCGTTTTCCAGGCAATGGATCTTTCATCAAGGGCTCCGAAGATAATCCCCTTCTTACCTTTAAGCAGTTGGTTAGACATAGTGATTAATTTGTAGAGGTAAAAGTAAGAAGTTATTTTTAAGCATCTCGCACTAACGTCTGTTCTTATAAAAGGAACTTATATTTACAACTATGCAATACAACACGGTGATCACAGGCACGGGTTGTTATATCCCGTCGATAGTGAAGTCTAATCAAGATTTTGTCAATCAAAATTTTTACGGAGAAGATGAAAAAAAGATTGAAACACCCGGAGAAGAGATCGTAGAAAAATTCCAAGAGATTACGGGAATTGAGGAAAGACGCTATGCAGAGGATAGCATAACCTCTTCTGATATGGCAGTCATTGCTGCTAAATCAGCAATAGAAGATAGCGGAGTAGATCCCGAACAACTGGATCAGTTGATAGTAGCTCACAATTTTGGAGACGTTCCGGCTCATACCATCCAAACCGATGTTTTACCAGCCTTGGCTTCTAGAGTAAAACATGTCTTGGGAATTAAAAACCCCAATTGTGTAGCTTATGATGTTTTATTTGGCTGCCCCGGTTGGCTGCAGGGAGTAATTCAGGCAGACGCCTTTATAAAAGCTGGCGTTGCTAAAAAAGCATTGGTGATTGGAACTGAAACCTTAAGCCGCGTAGTGGACAAATATGATAGAGACAGTATGATCTTTTCCGATGGAGCAGGAGCCGCGGTGTTAGAAGCTCGTCCCTCAGGCCCCAACGAAGCCGGCATCCTCTCTGCCAGTGTACAAAGTCATTGTATCGAAGAGGCCTACTATCTCTATTTTGGAAAAAGTAATTTACCTGAGTCGGATCCGAAGATTCGCTATATCAAAATGAAAGGGCGAAAGGTCTATGAATATGCCATGCAATTTGTACCTGCGGCCATGAAAGATTGTCTGGACAAAGCAGGAGTTTCCATTAGCGATTTGAAAAAAGTATTCATTCACCAGGCTAATGAAAAAATGGATGAGGGTTTTATCAAAAGACTCTATCGCCTCTATGGGCAAAAAGATATTCCTGAGCATATCATGCCCATGAATATCCACAAATTAGGCAATAGCTCGGTGGCCACTATTCCTACCCTGTTTGACATGGTACAAAAAGGCCATTGGGATGTGCACGATTTGCAACCTGGCGATGTGATCCTCTTTGCCTCCGTAGGGGCCGGCATGAATATCAATGCTTTCTGCTATCGCATGTAACTCCTTAAAATTAGGCCTTTCCTTTATCTTC
>JBMSWW010000092.1:0-6273 GCA_049425065.1 Chitinophagaceae bacterium | reverse complement strand
TTGGCCTATCTATTACCCTTCTTGATTTATGTTTATGCCAAAAGAAGGGAGTTGGTAGCAGTTATCAATAGAAAGACAATTGTAGTCGCTCTTGTATGTATAATAACAGCTGTCTTTCTTTACTTAAATTCAAATGATGAGCCAAATTTTCAAGGCAGAGCCATTGGATTTGATCAGCTTTCCAAAAATCTTACTAGTGTTTTCACTGTACAAGAAGAGGGGGCATTGACCGATAATAAACTCTGGCGGCTGGCCTGGTGGTATAAATTATTTTCTGATGCCTTGGATCCGATACGTGGATTAGTAGGAGTGGGAGTGGGGCCAAGTTTAACTTTATTAGGAGATGTAGGAACCGATGATGAGTTACTTCGTTCTCCCCATAGTTTTCATTTAAGTATCTTGGCAAGATTCGGCATTCCAATTTTTTTACTCTGGGTATTTTGGATGTGGCTTCATCTTTCAAAAATTCGGTCAGCAAAAAAAGAATCTTTTGCTTTTTTGATTTTGTTATCTATTCTTGGATTTATAATTAATGCAAGTTTTGATGTATACCTCGAGGGTCCAATGGGGGCTTTTGCTTTTTGGACCTGGGTTGGTGTATTATATGTAAACGATTTCAAGTCATGACAAATTTGGATATTTTGATAGTTGCATGGAACGGGGTAAGTGAACCATTACGTCACATACAATTTGATGCATCTCGAAATTTCAGATTATATCTCTTTAATTATACAGGTGGGGATCAAAAGCCTGTCTTACCAGTCGGCAAATCAGTGGATGGAGTTTTTTCTCATAAAACAGAATTTAAAGGTCAACTGCTCCATAAACTATGTCCCGATATAATGCCCCTAACCTATCGATATATTGGCATTATGGACGATGATCATGAGATTACAGTTTCAGGAATCAACCTATTAATTGATATTGCCGTACGGGAAAATGCAGATTCATTCCAGCCTTCTATAACACCCAATAGTTACTATAGTCACCGCTGCTTTGTACAAAAGCCGGGCGCACTTCCGGAGCAAATGTGTTGGCTCGAAATTATGGCGCCATTTATGCGAAAAGAGATTTTTGAATCTGCTTATCCTTTTTACGCTACGAATATCTCTTCTTACGGGATAGATCGATATGTTTATCCTTATCTCCAGCGTAAAATGGGTATGGATCGGAAATTATTGATTCACGCTGTTGCACTGCGTCATTTAAAGCCTGTTACGCCTGGCAGTAAGGTGCTTTCCAGTGGCTTAGACTCTTTGCAAGAATGTGAAATCATTCGCAAAGAAATATTACAGCGCATTCGAAAAGAAAAGCTTCATTTTACCAACCGCGAATTACGGGTTATTTTTGAACTTTGGAAACCGCGTGTATTTAAGTGGCGCGATGATATCGTTCGACAATGGAGAATACTCACAGGAACCCGTACAGCTGTCAGACAATAGAATCAATTCCTGTTTATGCGGGAGGGTTAGATACTATTCTCAATGAACTAACGAGTGAAAGTATCAATAGCTCCACTTTAGAGAGCCATTGTATCAGTGCAACCGGAGCACACGGAATTGTAACTGCATACACTGACGCACAATTCAAAAAAACACTTACTGACTTTTATCTCAATCTACCAGATGGGATGCCGCTGGTTTGGTTAGCTAAACTGAAAGGATTTCGCGTTGCAACGCGTTGTTACGGGCCCGACTTTTTTGATGGATTTTTAAAGCGGACAGCAGGTAAAAACGTGCGACATTTTTTTTGTGGGGGAAAATCGGGTATTGCATCATTATTGAGTGAAGTAATGCAAAAAAAGTATCCTGGATTACAGGTTTCAGGTTATTATAGTCCTCCTTTCTCTCCAATGACTGAGCAAGACTGGCAGTATCTAGTTGGCCAAATCCAAGAATCTGATTCTACTGTGATTTGGGTTGGGATTAGTACACCTAAGCAGGAAAAGTTTGCGATAGAATTATCCAAGCGTGTAAAAGTAAAATACTTGGTTACCGTAGGTGCCGCCTTTGATTTTTACACCGGCCAAGTGCCTCAAGCACCCAAATGGATGCAGCAGGCCTCCTTGGAGTGGTTTTATCGATTATGCAAAGAGCCACGCCGTTTAGCCGGTCGTTATTCACGGATAGTTCCTACATTTGTTTACCTGGCTATTATCAATTTATTCAATCATTATTTAAGAAAAGTCGATCGATAATATGAAAAAAGTGCTGGTATGTGGAGCGGGTGGGTTTATTGGAGGGCATCTGGTTAAAAAATTAAAGAAACAGGGCGCTTGGGTCCGCGGAGTTGATATTAAAGAGCACGAGTTTTCTAAATCTCCTGCTGACGAATTTATTGTAGGTGATCTTACTGATCAGCAAGTAGCTAAACGTGTATTGGATCAGCCCTTTGACGAAGTGTATCAATTAGCCGCTGACATGGGCGGAGCTGGATATATTTTTACAGGAGAAAATGATGCGAACTTAATGTTCAATTCGGCCTCCATTAATTTAAATATCATACACCAGGCAGTACTATGTGGGGTAAAAAAAATATTTTATTCCTCATCGGCTTGTATTTATCCGGCTTACAATCAAAATGACCCTTCTAATCCAAACTGTGCTGAAAATTCTGCTTATCCTGCAGAACCAGACAGCGATTATGGGTGGGAAAAATTATTTAGTGAGCGGTTGTATCAGGCCTTTGCCCGCAACCACGGATTGCAGATCCGGGTAGCTAGGTTTCATAATGTTTTTGGTCCAGAAGGAGCATGGTGTGATGGTAGAGAAAAAGCACCTGCTGCTATTTGCAGAAAGGTAGCAGAGGCCCCTAATGGAGGAGATGTTGAAGTATGGGGTGACGGTTTACAAACTCGTTCTTTTTTATACATTGATGAGTGCTTAGAGGCTGTGGAGCGATTTATGCAAGGAGAGTTTGAAGGGCCCATTAATATTGGATCTGAGGAAATGGTTTCTATCAATGAATTGACAAAAAAAGTTATTTCGATTTCCGGAAAGAATCTGCGTATCAAAAATGTTCCTGTCACCTATCAAGGTGTAAGAGGAAGAAGATCCGATAATACACTGATTCGGGAAAAATTGAATTGGGCTCCTTCGCAGCCACTCCAAATTGGTTTAGAAAAAACCTTTACCTGGATCAACGAGCAGGTAAAAGTGACCGTATAACTTATCACTATGCGAATTCATCTAATTGCCTTGCTACTAGCCGGGTTGTTTTCCACTATTGGGATGGCTCAACCTGTATATGAACGTCATACTTATGAAGTATATCCATTTTTGGCAAGAATGGCTCAAAAAGGGCTATTAGAATGGAATGATAATATTCGTCCCATGCTGAAAACAGAAATTGTTCGAGCGCTGGATACCTTAGCCAATCAAAAAGATAAACTATCCGGCGTTGAAAAGGCAGAGTTAGCCTTTTATCAAGGTGAGTATAGCTATGAAAGTCGCAAACGTTTATTTGGGATTGCGAATGAGAATTTCAATATGCGAGCACTGCCTGTTTTTTCGGGTAACTTGGTTAAGGAGGGTGATCGAACGATGTTCAGGCGTAGTATAGGTATGCAAACTTTTGGGCAAGTAGGAAAAAAATGGGGATACCAGTTGTTTTTACAAGATTTTTCTGAAAAAGGGAAAAGTCTTGATACCAACCGAACGGGCTTAGATGCCAATCATGAAACTGGATTTGTTTTGCAAAGTGCCCGTAAAACAGACGCCTTAAATTACTTGGAGTTAAGAGGACATTTGACGTACCAGTTTAACAAAGGGTCTGTCTCAATAGGTCAGGATTATTTATTGTGGGGCTATGGTCAATCAGGCCGTATTGTACTATCAGACAAAGCACCTACTTATCCTTATTTTAGGTTGGATATAAATCCATACTCCTGGCTTCGATTTAATTATACGCATGCGTGGTTAAAATCAGATCTTATTGACAGCGCAAGATCATATACAATTCCAAATGGTTTATTTGGTGGCGTCCGAGAGGTTTTCATCGCTAAATACATGGCCACACACACCTTAGATTTTAGAATTAGAAAGGGATTGAATTTGAGTGTGGGTGAATCGATGATATACACAGATAGAATGAACGCAGCTTATTTGATACCTGTTTTGTTTTTTAAAGCGTTTGACAATTATGCAGGAAGCGGGAGTATTACGCGCGGTTCCAATGGGCAGTTCTTTTTTCAAGTGAGTTCAAGAGATCAGATAAAGAATACCCATTTGTATGCAACCCTATTGATTGATGAAATTAAAATCTCGCGTATACTGGATAAAAAAGAACAACGAAATCAGATTGGGTATACGCTGGGCGGATCTGTAACAGATCTAGGATTGCCCTATTTGCAACTTGGAATGGAGTACACGAAAGTGAGACCGTTTGTGTATCGCAATTTTTTACCTCAGCAAAACTATACGAATGCTAATTTTTTGTTGGGAGATTGGATGGGTGCCAATGCGGATCGAATCAGCCTATTTGCAAATTATACACCACTACCTCGATTAAAGATTAGGGCTAGATACATGCAAGTACGCAAAGGGGAGCAAGGCACATTGGATCAGCAGTATTTTCAACAGCCCCAGCCTCCCTTTTTATTCGGCAATCAAATTTCTTCTAAAGAGTATTTGCTCCAAGGTCAATATGAATATATTCCCCGTTTATACTTGACGGCATCATTTAGACGGTTTGATCAAACCACCTTACTAAGCATTGGGATGAACTATGGGCTTTGATTTTGACTATCTTGCGTTGAGCCATTTCTTATGCAAAGAGGTACTAGAATCAACTATTTTCTCCGATTAGGGTTAGACGGGTTTTTATTAACCCTATTCTTGTGGGTTGCTTCTCATCAATTTCGAAATGATCAAACTCTATGTTTGACGGGAAACTGTGGCTGGTTACTTGCCTTTAATTTATTGATTTGGTATTTAGCTGCAAGACTCTTTCACTTTTATACTAGTATTACCCTTTTTTCATTTTCCCAGGAACTGACTCTTTTACTTCGAGTGATTGCCCTGCATTTGCTAGTGTTTGTTTTTTTCCTGGCAGTACTATTCCCTAGTTTTTATTCCTTGCGATTTCAAATTTTGCAGTACTACCTGTTGATTTTAATTGCATTTCCTTTCATAAAATATTTTTACCGCGTCGCTGTTGCCTTTATTCGAAGTCATTATCAATACGTAAGAAAAATATTGATAGTAGGCGACCTGGGTCCAGGAACCAATTTATTTCGCTCAGGTATGCTAATTAATAATTTGAGGTATACAATAGTTGGTTTTGTGGGTGAAGCAAATCATAACGGTTTAGGAATAAATAAATTGGGAAGTTTGGAAGATTTACCTTCTATTTTTCAACGACAAACAATTGATGAAGTTTTTTTAATGTTACCCTCTACACAGGTAACAGAAATTGGATATGTAATTGACGTTTGTGAAAACGCAAAAGTGCAGGTAAACGTTATTAATGATTTTAATCGGATGGGAACTACCTCTTATAATTTGACAAATTATGCGGGGTTCCCCGTTGTGGGCATACGCTATTTTCCACTCGACGATCCGGAGAACCGATTTTTTAAAAGAAGTTTCGATATCGTTTTCTCTTTGCTTTTCTTGATTTTAATTTTTAGCTGGCTAGCTCCAATCTTAGCGATACTGATTAAGTTAGATTCCAGGGGTCCAATATTTTTTAAACAAGACCGTTGGGGTTTGAATAACAAGAAAATCAGTTGTTATAAATTCCGAACGATGTTTAGGGGTTCTCCCACACATTCTGGAGAAGGTGACTTTTCACAGACAATGGAAAATGACAAGCGTGTAACTCGGTTGGGTCGTTTTTTACGTAAGACCAGCTTGGATGAGTTGCCACAATTCTTAAATGTTCTAATGGGTAGTATGTCTGTGGTGGGGCCTCGCCCGCATCCCATTCCGCTATCTGTAGAGTCAAAGGATATTGTTCAGCATTATATGTTCCGCCATTTAGTAAAGCCGGGTATTACTGGTTGGGCACAGGTTAGTGGGAGTAGAGGAGCCATTCGTTCTACCGACGAAATGACGAAGCGAGTTGCATTCGATTTATGGTATATTGAAAATTGGAGTTTTTGGTTGGATTGTCAGATTATCTTTCAAACTATAATCAACTTAATAAAGGGAGATGAAAAGGCTTACTGACCTTTCTGAGCAAGACCGCTTGCACTTTTCCTCTTCATCCATTGCTATTTGCGGTCTGGCTCGTAATTGTGCTCATTCAATACCTGAGAATATAAAATTTATT
>JBMSWW010000091.1:0-6395 GCA_049425065.1 Chitinophagaceae bacterium | reverse complement strand
AAAGGAGTCATGGTGACAGAAAACTCGTTGAACTGTTGCGTAGGGTTGGGTGCTAATCCTGACCGGGATGGAAAGGTTACGCTTGATGCTTGCATCATGGATGAAAATCATAATTGCGGAGCTGTTGCTTTTTTAGAGCGTATCAAACATCCAATTTCTGTTGCCAGAAAGGTGATGGAAAAAACCCCACATGTGATGTTAGTGGGCGAGGGTGCTCAGCAATTTGCCTTGGCTGAGGGGTTTACGCTTGAATCTGATAAATTATCGGAAAGTGCCAACAGTGCCTACCAGAACTGGCTCAAAGAATCGCACTATAAAAGTCCTACCATCAACATTGAGAACAGAAATAATCATGGCCCATTTGCACCGCTCAAACTAGAAAATGGGGAATGGAATCATGATACTATCGGCATGCTGGCATTGGATAGCAAGGGTAATCTTAGCGGAAGCTGCACCACTAGTGGTGCGGGATTTAAAATGAGGGGGCGGGTAGGAGACTCACCTATCATTGGCGCTGGCTTGTTTGTAGACAATGAAGTAGGTGCCTGCGTGGCTACTGGGCAGGGAGAAGATGTAATTCGAGTGGCAGGATCTTCTACTGTAGTGGAGTTGATGCGACAGGGTCATTCTCCGGAACAAGCTTGTCGTAAGGTGATTGAGAGAATTGTCAATATTAAAAAAGATAAAGCAAACGAAATTCAAGTTGCTTTCTTGGCCATGGATGTTAATGGGCGCATCGGTTCCTTTGCTCTCCAACCGGGATTTAGTTATGAAGCAAGAGCAATGGACAAAGAAATAATAGTGAAAGCCACTAGTTGGTTTAAATAATTTTTTGGCATGATCATAGAAATAGCTACTACCGATTTGGAAACCACTCGGGCTGCTGTAGAAGGTGGTGCTGATCGATTTGAACTATGTGCTGCCTTATCAGACGGAGGCACCACTCCTTCGTTGGGAACCATACAACGGTGCAGAGAATTATTTACGGTTGAACTCTATCCAATTATTAGACCACGTTCAGGAGATTTTCTATACACGGAAGATGAATTTTTAGCGATGTGTGCAGACATCAAAGTTTGCAAAGAGTTGGGGTGCGACGGTGTCGTGATTGGTATGCTGAATCAACAAGGAGAAATTGATAAACATAGAGTAGCTCGTTTAATTGAACTAGCTTATCCCTTGGGGGTCACTTTTCATCGTGCCTTTGATCGTTGTGTAGATCCTTTTAAAGCAATGGAGGAATTAATCGAATTGGGTTGTGAACGAATTTTAACCTCAGGTCAACAACCTACCGCACCAGAGGGGGTTGTGCTTATTGCTTTGTTGAATGAAAAAGCCGATGGAAGAATTAGTATTATGCCTGGAAGTGGGGTGCGTGTCGATAATATTCGCAAGTTGGCTACTAAAACAGGTTGCCAAGAGTTTCATTCTTCTCTTCGCTCAAAAAGAAACTCGTTGATGGAATACAAACATCCAGCCTTTGCTAATTCTGTAGAAAGCTACACCAACCCGGCAATTAATGCAGAAGAGGTGCGAGCCCTTCGTGAAGCTTTGATAATTGCATAAACGAATAGGCTCATTTTTAAAAGCGCCACTTCTTGAGCTGAGTAGCTCCTACCGCTGCCGCTTTTAATGAGGATCCATGGGGGTAATATTCCTGTTCCATTATTAGGTAAGAAAGACCAGCAGATTTTGCAATGGGCAATATAGTTTTGTAATCAATCGATCCGGTACCGAGATCTGTGGATTCATATTTACCTTCATGAACAGGTTTTTTACCTCTGTCTTTCACATGACTCAATTTAAATCTTCCTGGGTGTTTTTTAAACCAAGCCAGGGGATCGCCTCCTGCGGCTACTACCCAATACATGTCCATTTCAAAATCTACCAGGGAAGGATCCGTCTCTTTTAATAAAACCTCTTGCGGAATTTGCCCATCCAAATTTTTAAAGGAGTAGTCATGATTATGATAAGCGAATCGTAATCCGTTTTGTTGACAGATTCGTCCTTTTTCATTGAAGATTGCGGCAAATTTTTTAAAGTCTTCAATGGTTTTCTGTGGGCCAATCCAAGGACAGATCAAATATTTCATTCCAATAGAGGCAGCCACTTCTGCTTTTTTCTCAAATCCGTTTTGTATATCACAGTGGGTAGAAATAAGTTGTATTCCCAACGATGATAAATAGCTATGGCAGTCTTTGGCGCTCATATTCCAATAGATGCCCTCTGGCCCCTCATAACTCTCAATTTGTGTATACCCATAACTGGCTAATTCTTTAAGAATTTGTCTTGCATTTCCAGGTAAAATATCACGAAGTGTGTACAGTTGAATTCCAAAATCTTTTACGCTAGGACTTTGTAAATTATCAAGACCCCAACTAGTAGATCCTAGTGCAATGCTGCCGGCTACTAGTCCAGTACTTTTTAAAAAATCTCTTCTGTTTTGCATGCTATTATTTTACATTATTCTGACCAAGCTTTTTCTCCTTTGGTGTATGGGATATTCCCCTGATATTTTCCTGGAACCGGATTGTGACGAAGGGTTTCAGTCATTCCCGTTTCGGAAGTGAAAAATCCCCAAAGTGTTAATTGCTTCATCATGGTATAGTAATGGGAGGGAGTACCATCTTTTTTCTCTTGGTTGTAATTTTTAGCTACTTTCTCCAAGGAGGTTAATACCGTAATTCGCTCTTCCGTGCTTGCCTCCATAAATTGTTTTTGAACGAGCTGCTTACTGTATTCGTTGATGGCAATTAGTCCTTCTGTAAATTCCTTTTGCTCGGTAGAAGTATAACAATCCGTAACCATCACCTGCATGAATTGTCCCAGCTGAGCTGCTTTGGCACCTGGCGTATCGGTGACTGGAATAATTGTCTCTGCTATTTCGTCTAGTAAACTTAGGTCTGCCGAGGAAAAGAGTGAGGGCGTCGAATTATTGGTTTTGCAACCTGTTAGGAAAAATTCTCCTCCCACTACAGCGGCTCCGGTGAGTAAGGCTATTTTTTTTAGTAACTCTCTGCGATCCATAATAAATAAATTAAAGGTTTCCTTTTTTTAATTCCTCCACTGCAATATGAGTGGCTCTTGCGGTCATGGCCATATACGTGAGAGAAGGATTTACACAGGAAGCACTAGTCATACATGCCCCGTCACTTACAAATACATTTTTACAATCCCATACTTGATTATTGCCATTTAAAACAGATGTTTTGGGATCTCTGCCCATACGTGCGGTTCCCATTTCATGAATGCCCATCCCCACCTCATAGCCGTAGTCGTACGTGTTTACGTTTTTTATTCCTGCGGCTACTAACATTTCTTTTGCATCGTTCATCATGTCTTCACGCATTTTCTTTTCATTCTCTTTCAACTCCACATCCATGTCCAACACAGGTAATCCCCATTTGTCTTTTACATTTTTGTTGAGGCTAATTTTGTTTTCATGATAGGGGAGCATCTCGCCAAATCCCATAATGCCCATATGCCAGTTATCACTGGGCACTGACAAGGCTTCTTTCAAAGAGGCGCCTATGGTAAATTCTGCAATGTTTACTCCTCTGCCTCTACCGGCCCCACCTTGATAACCGAATCCTCTTGTATAGTCTCTTTTGTCTTCATAGATATTTCGAAAACGTGGTACATAGATCCCAGTAGGTCTTCTTCCGTAGGTGTAATAATCACTAAACCCTTCTGCCGTTCCGCTAGCTCCGCATCTGAAATGGTGATCCATCACGTTATGCCCTAATTCTCCGCAGCTACTGCCTAGTCCCTCTGGCCAAATAGAGGTGGCAGAATTCATCAAGATCCAAGTAGAGTTAAATGAAGAGGCGCATAAGAAAATAATTTTAGCTTGATAGGTATATGTTTTATTATCTAATGCGTCTAGTACTTCAACACCTTTTGCTTTTTGACTGTCTTTGTCATAGAGTACTTGGGTGACAATCGAAAAAGGTCTTAGCGTAAGATTGCCGGTTTTTTCCGCAGCGGGGAGCGTAGCTGATTGCGTACTAAAGTATCCTCCAAAAGGACAACCTCTCCAGCATTTATTACGATACTGGCAATTAGTGCGTCCCTCGTGAGGCACTGTAATATTGGCACTTCTTCCTATGATCAAGTGTCTTTTCCCGCCAAATTCTTTTTTTATTTTTTTGGCTACCTCCTTTTCTACACAGTTCAATTCCATGGCAGGCATAAACTCTCCATCAGGTAAAACTTCTAGTCCCTCCTTACTACCTTGTATACCGGCAAATTGTTCTACATAACTATACCAAGGGGCCAGATCATCGTAACGAATGGGCCAATCCACGCCATGCCCATCAACCAGGTTGGCTTCAAAGTCCCATTTATTGAATCGATAACTCTGACGACCCCAGGTTAGTGATCTCCCTCCTACATGATATCCTCTGAACCAGGAGAAGGGTTTAGTTTCTGTGTAGGGACATTCTTTGTCTTTTACCCAATAGTCTAGCACTGTTTCATTCAAGGGGTAGTCTCTTTTTAAAACAGGATAATCTTCCAGCATTTGTTGTGTAGGCATCAATCCTCGGTGTGGAAACTCCCAGGATTCCTTGGTGGCGTTAACATAGTCTTTGACGTGCTCAATATTACGACCTCTCTCAAGGAGTAATACTTTGAGTCCTTTCTCTGTCAATTCTTTTGCAGCCCATCCTCCACTAATTCCGGATCCTACTACGATTGCATCATATTGCATGGATGACATTGGGTATTTATTTAAATATCACAAATTGAAATTGCTTTTTTAAGTGCCTCTGCTTTTTCTTTAGGGTCTTTGGACGAAGGAATAAACTCTTGAGCCACATAACCAGCATAGCCGGTGGATGCAATAGCTTTCATAATAGCCGGATAATTTAATTCCTGTGATTCGTCTATTTCATGTCGGCCGGGTACTCCCGCAGTGTGGTAGTGCCCAAAATACTCATGATTATCTTGTATGGTTCTTATGATATCCCCTTCGCTAATTTGCATATGGTAGATATCAAATAACAACTTGAAATTTGAAGAGCCCAGTCGCTTACATAGCTCAATACCCCAAGTACTTCGGTCAGCCATGTAATCTTTATGGTCAACCTTACTGTTAAAGAGCTCTAATTGCAAAGTGACACCTGCTTTTTCTGCTAGTGGAAGAATTTTCTGAATCCCTTCTCTCATGTTTTCAAGTCCTTCTTCATCGCTTGACCCATTCCGGTTACCACTAAAACAAATTAAATTTTGGTATCCCGCTTTTTTTAACAAGGGAAAAGCCTCCAGATAGTCTTTGATTAACCAAGCATGATTTTCTTTTTTGTTCCATCCTTCTGTTAAGCTCACTTTCCCAGCGGTATAGCACATAGAGCAATGCAGTCCCTTTTCTTTTAAAATTGACCAGTCTTTGGGAGCTACCAGATCAATGGCTTTGATTCCAATTGACAATGCCAAATCGCAAAGCTCTGGTAATGAAAGGTGACTATAGGTCCAGCTGCATACCGAATGGTGGATATTCCCTTTTGCTTTTTTTTGATGAGCTGGCTTTTCTTGTCCAATCATTTTGACAGCGGGCGTTAAGGCAGCAATTGCAGCAACGCCCATTCTTTTTAATACTTCTCTGCGTGGCGATTGTTTCATGAATTCGAATTTTTGTTTTCAGCGCTGGGATCTTTAAAGAAGATTAAAAAGGCTACCAGTATCAGGGCTGATATTGCCGCAGGAATCATCCAAATAGAAGTCCAATCATGTCCTTCTACAGTTTTATATTGTTCGGCAATCAGTCCTGCCAACCAAAAACCTACCAGCATCCCTACACCATAAGTAGCCAGTGTGATCATTCCTTGCGCGGAGGATCTGTTTTTTTCTCCCGCTTTTTGATCAGTATAAACCTGGCCAGTTACAAAGAAGAAATCATAACAAATACCGTGCAGAATAATCCCCCCGTATAAAAGCCACATTCCGGATCCGGCATCACCAAATCCAAATAGCAGATATCGGAGTACCCAAGCCAACATACCAATGAGTAACATCTTTTTTATCCCTAGTCGAATAAAGAAAAAGGGCATGAGGAATAAAAATAGCGTCTCACTCATTTGACCCAGGGTCATTTTAGAAGCAGCATTGATTACGCCCACTTCATTTAAAAAAATATTTGTCTCTTGATAATAAAAGGCCAGTGGAATGCAAATAAGTAGGGAAGCCATGAAGAATATCAAGAAATTTTTATCCTTTAATAAACGCAAAGAGTCTAGTCCTAAAATTTGTCCAATACTGGTACTTGTTCCAGCTTTAGGAGGAGGGGGATGTGGTAAAGCAAAACTATATACGCCAAGTACCAATGATACCAAGCTGGCAATTTTAAATGTTTGCTCTAGAGTTCCGTTTTTCTCCAACGTCATCCATCCTATCAA
>JBMSWW010000090.1:0-6409 GCA_049425065.1 Chitinophagaceae bacterium | reverse complement strand
CTAAAAGAATAGAACCCCAATCTTCCAATGATAACCCTGGAAAATGCGTGTGGTTAATACCAAAAAAAATAAAGCGTGAAATTATAAGCAGCAACAACATCCAGGATAACCGGATAGTAAAGGCAGTGAGCTGATTCACTTTTATTTTTCGGGAAAGTAGTTGCATCGGCGAGCTGTAAAATTACAAAAGCTCGCAAGAAAACTGTAATTCAGTAAAATACTGATAGCATTCTCCTGGCAACAACAAAGCGCTGGGAAAAGATGGCTTATTGGGAGAGTCTGGGAAAAACTGAGGTTCCAGACAAAACGAGCTTCTGGGTAAATCATATTCTCCGTTAGAGAGGAGATTTTTGCCGGAAAGACCATTGGTCGTGTAGAACTGTAAACCTGGCTTATCCGTATAAAGCTTCATAACAATTCCAGAGCGATCTCCTTTTACTATAGCCGCCAGTTTATCCAATTGATCTCGTAAAATATAATTATGATCATAGCCACCGGCTCTTTGCAACTGTAGGTCATCCACTGAAATTCTTTTCCCTATTGAGGTAGTCTCGTTGAAATCAAAAGGGGTATCAACGACAGAAGCAATTTCGCCGGTAGGCAATAAATATTCGTTCAACGGTAAATAAGAGGTTGCATTGATGAATAACTGATGCTCCTCAATGGATCCTTTTCCATTCAAGTTAAAAAAACTATGGTGTGTTAAGTTGCAAATAGTGGGTTGATCGGTGCTGGCCTCGAATCGAATACGCAGCCCATTTTCAGTCATTGTATAAATAACTTTGGGCGTGAGATTCCCGGGAAATCCCATTTCACCAGCGGGAGAAAAATAGCTAAATACCACTTCGTCAGTGGTAACCGACTCAAGATCCCACACCTTTGTATGAAAACCTTGGGGACCCCCATGCAAACAAAAAGCTGGATAGTCAGAAACTAATTGAAATTCTTTCTCTCCAATAGAAAACTTCGCATTTGCAATTCGGTTGGCATAGCGACCCACAGTGGCCCCGTAATAATACTCGGTAGAATGTAGATACTCGTTCAGTGAATCGAACCCTGCTACTACATTGATAAGTTCACCGCTAGCGTCCGGAATCAACAGTGACACCAATCGAGCTCCATAATTAGTAAATGCCGCAGTCCAACCTTTTTGATTTTGCAAATGCACAAGACATACTGGTCTACCATCTAGTAGTTGATCAAAGGATTCTATATGGGGAAGCTGACTCATGTCTTAACAATAAGTTTATCGTTTTTTGAGTGACTGAATAATTTCAGCAACAGGATACTTTGCAAAAAACAATTCACCTACTCCTTCATACAATATACCGATTGTTTTCTCATCTAATTGCACCAAACTACTGTAACCATAACTTGGCCGTGGATCTACCATCAATTGATTAGCCAAGACCCAGGTTTCTCCATGATCCAGACTAGCTTTGATAGTTAAATTTTTTCGCTCAGCTGAACTATTGGGATTACTAAAAAACAAGATATCTCTTCTTCTACCGCCTACTTTTATACGCGCTTTTACTAAACTAGCCATACAAACGGGGTCTGGCAATAACTTTTGTGAGCTAGCATGAAGCAGCCAACTTTCCCCCATATTTTTCGTAACAGCCACAGTTCGGTAGCTTCCTCGGTTATCACGCATATTCATCATGAGCGTTCCGCGTTTCGTTTCTACTATTTGTGCCTCCGTAGTATTAGCCACCGGACCTTTAAGGCCCCCTTTCCAAGTGTTGCCTTTATCGTCACTATAAATCAATGTGGAATAAGGCACTTTTTTTTCATCCCAATACTGAGCAGCAAACACAAATGTTCCATTCTTCATCACGATGCCAGTTCCCGGACCCTGAAAGAACAAATGCCAACGAGGATCTTTTACTTGTGGAGTAATAGAAAAAGGAGCCGTCCAACTCTCTCCTTCGTCTCGGCTTGTTGCTACTACTAATTGCCCTGTGGAATCAGAAGAGAGACCTGGCATTGATCCCGCAATGGAGCGATTGCCCTTGCTCCATAATGCCGCCACCATGATTGTATTCGTATTTGGATCATAGAGAATGGCCGGATCGCCCACTCCATTATTTTCATGAGGTGCGCCCATGTCCATAATGATGCGCATGGGTTCCCAACTGTCCCCATTGTCCCTACTTCGACTCATCCCTACATCAATGTGACCCGGCAAGTCTCTGCTGTTGTTATATCGAACATCATATACCGCAACCAAAATTCCACTTTTTGTTTTAATAACACCCGGAATACGATAAGTATGCACGCCATCCTCCCCTGCCCTACGCACCTTCGTTATTGATGAATTTTGCGTAAAACAATCAATAGTTATTAAAAAAAACAGACCTAGCATCCATGTTCTTGAGAAAGGAAACATGTTTGATAAATTTGGAGAGATAGAAAACTCAATTGAAAATACAGCTTCTCCCGCTATATTCGCATAAACTTGCTTATGCGTCTATTATTTCTTCAATTGCTGTTCATAAGCAGCTTGCTTCAAGCACAAGAAAAATTTCCTAATGTCCCTCTAAAATCAATTTCAGGAACTTCCCTAGAAAGCAAGGAAATAATTGGAAAGGGCGCCCCATTGGTAATTAGTTTTTGGGCCACCTGGTGCAAGCCCTGTTTGCAGGAGTTAGATGCATTTAGTGATATCAGTGAAAAATGGGCGAAAGAGACCCCAGCAAAAATAATCGCAATTTCCATTGACGACAGTAGAACTGCTGCAAGTATTAAAAAAATAGTAGGGCTTCATGACTGGCCCTTTACCGTTCTATGGGATGAAAACCAAGAATTAAAAAGAGCCTTGAATATCTCTCTTATTCCATACACTCTTGTTATTGATCGTCAGGGAAACATCCTAAAACGCTATACAGCCTATATACCTGGAAACGAAGAAAAAATTTTAGCCTTACTTAAAACTTTGTAATCGCATGCGAGTACTATTACTACTTACAACAATACTATGCTGCAACTCATTTCTTTGGGCGCAAAGTTTTTTAAACAATAGCTACTTAAGTGGCAGTATTGAAACAAACAGTCAATACTACCTCGATAACAACAAGGCAGATATTTTAGCCCCCAACGACCGTTTTGCCAATAACAGCTATGTGAATCTTTTTTATCAACACAAAAATATTTCTGCAGGAATTCAATTTGAAGGCTATAACCCTGCTTTACAGGGATATCCCCGTGGTTATGATGGCAATAAAATTGTAAGAAGATTTGTGAATTTTAGCAACGAAAAATTGTCCATTAACGTTGGTCACTTTTATGAACAATTTGGGAATGGCCTGGTATTAAGAACATTTGAAGAAAGAAGTTTAGGCCTCGATAATTGTCTTGACGGAGTGGGTATTAAAATTCAGCCAACTAAAAAATTGAACTTGAAATTTGTTTGGGGCAAACCCCGCTTCTTCATGGATGCCTCTCCCGGTACAGTGAGAGGAGGAGATGCAGAGTGGACCCTAACAGAGAAAACAACTGAAAAAGGATTGGTGTTGGTGCAAGTTGGAGGAAGCATCGTCAATCGTTTTATGAATTACTTCGGAGCCACCAGCAACTTTCCAGAGTCTGTAACCTCCTTGGCAGGTCGCTTTAATGTTCAATATCAAAATTTGTATGCTGCCGGAGAAATCGTCGCAAAGTCGAAAGAGTCAAATTTTGGGAATGACTACATCAAAAAGAAAGGAAATATCTTTTATTTGAAAACAGGGTGGCAGCATCCCGCAAATGTGATGGGAGTTCAAGTACAATTTAGAAGACTAGAAAATGCAGATAGCAAAGCCAATTTTAATACCGCAGAGGCCGTAGCTTCTATTAATTACACGCCAGCACTTACTAGACAGCACACCTTTGTATTAGCTAATATTTACCCCCATGCTGTACAAACTATTGGAGAAATAGGTGGTATGGCCGATTTTTTTGTTCGCTTCAAAAAAAATACGCCGCTGGGAGGTAAATACGGAACTAAACTTGACTTGAATTTCTCTCTCTACCATTCCCTAGACAGTACGCGAGTTAGCACCGAAGAGGGATTTAAAACAAATCATTATTTCGGCTTTGGAAAAACAAAACTGTTTAGAGACTTTAATGCAAGCGTAGACAAAAGATGGACTTCGCACTATAAAACAATTATCTCAGTAGTGTCTCTCTTTTATAACCGAAGTATTCTACAAGGAGGACCCTACTCCAGCGTGCAAGCAAACCTAATAGCCACCGATCACTATATAAAACTTAAAAAATCGCAACAATTGCGTTTGAATGCAGAGCATATGTGGACTAAGACCGATGAAAAAAATTGGCTAGCCTTGTTAGCAGAATGGAGTTTTTCAAACGGCTTATCTCTATTTGCCAGTGACATGATTAATTATCAGTCTAAAAAGATAAATTATTACAACGTAGGTTTTGCCATTTCCAAAGGTGGCCAACGGTTACAGATGAGTGCCGGACAACAAAGAGCAGGTCTTATTTGCGTTGGAGGAATCTGCCGATTTGTACCTTCTTATTCAGGCTTTTCCGTCAACTATTTTGTAAACCTGTAATCAATCAAACACTTGCGTTTGACCTATTTTAACTTCTTGTGCATTTAACACTTTGGCACCAGAGATTCCACCGTTGTCAGATTTAACAATTGCAATAACCCGGCTATTGGTAGCAGCACCAGCGCTAACAGTGATTGAAGAATTATGTACGAATTGTCCATTTATAACAGTGTTGCTATTGGGAATCACCTCCCCCTCAATCCCATTTATAGCAAGACGAAATACACTATTGTGAGTATAGTTTGGAATGGGATCGCCGGCCGTGAAATAGGGATGAGAACTAAATTGAGAATTATTATTTAGAAAATTACGCTGGTTGTATTTTAGGCTGTCCTCCACCAACATAAGCACAAGATTTACCGGGGTATTGGAGAAATTATCAGCAAACTTTACAGTCGTTTTGATGGCGCACTGGTTTCCGTTTAATGTGGTTTCTAACTGAATACCCACCTTAGCAGCAGTATTTACAGAAAGATCAATATTACCAGCTAAAGACGAGGAAGATACAATAGTTTGACGATCAACAAGGCCAGTGGGAAATGAATTGATTCCATAGCGAGTCAGTAAAGGGGTAAATCCCGTTGCATGAAACGGGTCAAAAGTACTTGCATTAGGACCGTAATGCATCACCACATAGATAAGTTTTTTTCCATATTGGACTTTCTTTTGATCCAAGGAATGACTCATTAAAGGACACCATCCGCACCAAGTACCGGTAAAATCTTCTACATAGGCCTTGCGAGTGAAGCTGGAAGTAGGGGTTGTATTGTTATTCCCACCCCCTGAATCGCTACTACTTTTAGAGCAGCTAACCAGACTAAAAAGAATTAACGAAACTAGCAAGGAAGGTAGGTATTGAATTTTTCTCATATCACAGAATTAGTAGGTTATGAAAATAAGAGTTTAGAAGCAGTTCGCCAAACTTGACCACTTTAAATTACTTTCGTGAACTGATGTATCAAGTATTAAATACGGAAAGACTAGAACTCAGAAAAGTAAAAGAGGGGGATCTAAGTTTTATTCATCAAGGACTTAGCAATAAAAAAGTAACGCAGTATATGCTGATCTATTATCCTACTTTAGATTCAGCCAAAGAGCAACTGCAATACTACCAAGATCAATACACCAGTGGCAATGGCTATTATTGGGTAATGGAGCTAAAGACTACTCAGACTCCAGTGGGTGTAATTGGAATCACCAATATTAAATTAGAACACCAACGAGCCGAGCTAGGCTATTGGTTGTTGCCCGAACATCAACAGAAAGGGCTTACTGTTGAGGCTGCAAAAGCAGTACTCTCCTTTTGCTTTGAAAAGCTTGCATTACATCGAGTAGAGGCCGACACTGAAACTGAAAATTTGAAATCGATCAGCGTATTAGAGAAATTAGGTTTTCAAAAGGAAGGAGTTTTTAGAGACTATGAGATCAACAAAGGAAATTTCATAAACCTAGCCAGGTATTCACTTCTTCACCATGAATTTAAAGAGTTATTGTAATCAGTAGGCTTAATGCCAAGTTGAATTAATTTTACACAACAGCAACTCTATAAAGCCTGTATTAATGATCTTTGCCTCGGAAATGGTCCGACCAGTTACAGAGAATTTTGAAAACTATTGCGGCTAGTTTAACAAATCAGGAAAAATCCTTAGCCCCCATTTCTCTAATTAAATTAAGTAATTCGTGATTAGAATTAACCCGGAGTTTTTGCATCACCCGCCGTTTTTGAGTCGACAATGTTGTGATAGCCTTGCTTGTTCGATCTCCAATTTCCTTCAACGTACCGCCCTTAGATAACTCATAGAGTAATAACTTTTCGTTAGGGGAGAGTAATTCAAGTCGCTTTTGCATCCCTT
>JBMSWW010000089.1:0-6641 GCA_049425065.1 Chitinophagaceae bacterium | reverse complement strand
TCACAGTTTACACCCTGAATGCTGTGAGGATTCATTGTTGTTTTTTTAACAAAGTGATTTTCTATACGCTAAAAAGGTGCTAAAAGTTATTGGTGCTTAAAAACAGCTCCTGATTTTCAAATTCGTGACGACATTAAGTGCATGATAAACTTTTGTTTATAGAATAATTACTATTTTTGAGAGATTAAGATTATTTCAAAATTATTTATAACCCTTGCACATGAATTTCAACAAATTAGAAAGTATTAAGATTAAATGCTATTTATTCATTATCTCCAGATGTGCATTATAGTGAAATTGTAAGGTTTCAAGAGTTGTTTATTTCATTTAAAATTTTACATCTAATGCATTATAAATCATTACTAATCATATTTCTAACTTTATTTTGGAAAATAGTATTCTGTCAAACATCTGTTTCTCCTGCTGGTAGTGGTACGCAATCAAATCCATACTTAATTGCAACATTGAATAATTTATATTGGTTATCTCAAAATCCAAATGAGTGGGTGCCGGGCAAATATTATATACAAACTGCCGATATCGATGCATCGGCAACCAGCAATTGGAACTCTGGTGCCGGTTTTACCCCAATTGGAAATAGCTCTCGTAAGTTTTTTGGCAACTATGATGGCAATGGGAAAAAAATTGAAAATATTTACATTAATCGTGGAACTTCTTTACAAATTGGTTTTTTCGGGTACACAAATAGTCCGGCTGTAATTTCAAATATTGGATTAATAAATGTTAATATAACCGGGAAGCAATATGTTGGCGGATTAGTAGGGTTTATGGGTGGGGGAACTATTACTAAATGTTATACATCAGGGGCAGTAAAATCTAATTATGATATTACAAGTTATGGTGGATTAGTTGGTCTAGTTTGGGGTGATGAAGGTAATAATTTGATTAAGGAATGTTACTCACTCGCCAATGTTACTGCTGGCGGGTACAATCTTGGTGGCCTAGTTGGTGGAAATTGGGGAAGTGAAACTTCAGCCATTATCCAAGATTGCTATTCACGAGGAAATGTTACTAGAATTTTAAATAGCTCCTTTACAGAAACTGGGGCTTTTTGTGGATATAATAATGGAGGTAAAATTATAAGATGCTATAGTACGGGAAATGTCTACTTCAATGGCGTATCTTCTCCAACAGGAAGTGGTTTCATTGGTAAAACTGTATCAGGCGCAATACAGCAGGATAATTTTTGGGATAATGATGCATCAAATCAAACTAGTGCCATTGGTGCCACTTCTAAAACTACATCACAAATGAAGTCACAGGGAACATTTACAAATTGGGATTTTGTAACACCAATTTGGTCTATAGTTCAAGGAATAAACGATGGGTATCCTATACAGCAAGGTATTATATCGCTCCCCGTTACCTGGCAATCCTTTACCGCCACAGAGCAGGGTAGTGGAGCATTGTTACAGTGGTCTACTGCCTCAGAACAAAACACCAAAGACTTTGTGGTGGAGTATAGCACCAATGCCATGAGCTGGTCGCCCATTGGCACCGTTGCTGCGTCAGGCAACAGTAGCAGCTTGCAGTACTATAGCATGCTGCATAAAGATCCTGTGAAAGGCCAGTCAGTACATTTCTACCGCATACAGCAGCGCGATTTAGATGGCAAGTTTAGTTATTCAAAAATTGTGCGCTTGCAAATGAGTGGTGCTGAAACCGGCATGCTGGTATACCCCAATCCGGCAAAAGATGTAATCAACGTTTATTTATCACAGCCGCAGGAGCTACGCATTATCAGCATAACGGGTGCGGAAGTATGGCGTAATAAATTGCCTGCAGGTAATCATCAAATAGAAGTGGGACACTTACTGCGCGGCATGTATATTGTGGCGACACCTTCGAAACAGCAGAAAGTGGTGTTAGATTAAATCATGAATTGCTTTTTTATCGTGCCCAGGACTGGATTACTTTCAGTGATCCAAATGTCCTACGAGGGGGCGACGATAAAAAAGTCTCGGCTCGCTTCGCGCGCCAGGCCTTTTTATTTGTCTGCTTAGGCAAGCAAGCTCGCCACGCCGCCAAATAAAAAGTCCCGCACTTCGTGCAGGACTTTTTTATCGTGCCCTTTGCTGGACTAAGTTCGAACGAAATCATTTATGATATCAACCTGGTTTTAGAGATTAGAATAGGATTTTTCGATCATATGGATTTACTTTAGTTAAAACACTATCTATTCCTTAAATCGTTTCTATATTTGAAAAAAATCCAAAATGACAAAAAGAATACTAGTCATATTTCTTTTAAGCTTACCCACTTTTGTTTTTTCACAGGTGGGAATAGGAACAAATAGCCCTGTTGCCTCTGCACAGTTGGACGTAAGTAGCACAACAAAAGGTTTTCTACCTCCTAGAATGACAAATGCTCAAAGGTCGGCTATCGGAAGTCCAACTGCCGGATTGATGGTATATCAAACAGATGCAACAGCAGGACTTTATTTTTACACCGGAAGTGCTTGGATTTATATAATAAATGCTACAACGAATATTTTACCCGTAGCTAACGGTGGAACTGGAGTAACAACTTCTACTGGAACCGGTAATGTTGTTCTGTCCACATCTCCGTCCTTAACTACTCCCTCTATTGGAAGTGGAGGCTTCACACTTGCAGGTAGTACGAGTGGTACAACTAACGTTGTTACATCAGCTGCCGCAAGCGGCACCGTTACAATACCTGCTGGTACTGCTACACTAGCCACGACGAGTAATAAATTGAGTGCGTTTGCTACATCCACAAGTTCTGAACTGGCTGGAGTCATCAGTGATGAAACAGGTAGTGGTTCGTTAGTATTTGGAACTTCGCCTTCTTTGACTACTCCCTCACTTGGCGCTGCAACTGCAACTAGTATTAACAAAGTAGCAATAACTGCCCCAACTTCCAGTGCCACACTTACTATCGCGGACGGAAAAACTCTGACGGCTAGCAATTCTATAACTATGGCTGGAACAGATGGCACAACAATGACTTTCCCATCCACAAGCGCCACCATGGCAAGAACAGATGCTGCGCAAACTTTCACTGGTACTCAGACCTTCTCTGGGCTAAAGCTTACTACCGCAGCGGCTTCCGGGAAGATATTGACATCAGATGCAAGCGGAAATGCTTCTTGGCAAACTGGGGCTGTGGCGATTTATACCGAGGTTCACTGCGGCATTAATAATTCAAGTGGATATGTTGCTGGTGCTGCTTTTAATGACTTTTCAACTATAACTGCTGATAATGTAGTAGCATTATATGGTACTAATTATGGATTTTTTGATGGTACTGGCACAGGCAGTAGTGGCGATAAGTGGGTAGCTCCTTTTACTGGAAAGTTCAGAATTACAACGAACGCTTACTTCAATTATAATTCATCTTACAATAATCCTAGGCTTTATGCATACAAGAATAACAATGAAGTTTGCAATGTAACATCGGCAAATAGTACTAGTTCGGATATTGCTACAAGCACTTCAGCTATCATAAGTATGAATCAGGGTGATTATATTAATTGGAAAGTACAGGGTTCTGGAGCACAAATCTGGCGTGGTCTTTATCATACATTTTTCAGGATTGAGTCTGTTGAATAGTTTAGACTAAAAAATAGGAACGAACTGTAAGATGCGCGAGGTTACTAGTAAACTTAGGAGAGCGAGCTCGTTATGCGCCCAAACTAAAAGTCCCGCACAAAGTGCAGGACTTTTTTACTTGTGCCCAGGACTAGATGGTGTTCGCTTCGCTCACACATCACAACAAGTTGGTCTTACCCAAAGCCTTTCCCACGCCTTCGGCGTGGGCGGTCGTTTTCCCTTGTTCGCTTTTGAAAGCAAGCTTTCAACGCTCACAATGAAAAACGCCCCTCCAACTTCGTTGAAAAGGCGTTTGTGCCCAAGACTGGATTCGAACCAGCACGCCGTTTCCAGCGCTACCACCTCAAGGTAGTGCGTCTACCAATTTCGCCACCTGGGCTCTAGTAACCTTTATAAACAGATTTTTTGGAGAGCAAATATAAGAAACTATTTCGGTAGAATTATTTCAAACGTAGTGCCTTTACCGGGCTCAGAATACTTAACCAACAGCTGGCCATGATGAAATTGCTCAATGATACGCTTAGATAAACTTAGACCCAACCCCCACCCTCTTTTTTTGGTCGTAAAGCCGGGCTTAAATACCTGCGCAATATCTTTCTTTAAAATTCCTTTGCCAGTATCCGTTACGTCAATGTAGATCTTTTTAAAATCCTGCCAGATCGTAACCTCTATCGAACCGCCCCCATTCATAGCATCCAATGCGTTCTTCAGTAAGTTCTCTATTACCCAATCAAATAAAGGACGCGAAATCATACCTTCTACAGGAGCCATAGTTTTATTCTGCACCGTAAATACTACCCCACCACTAGCACGCTTACGCATATAATCAACCATCATATTCACCTGTCCCTCTAATTCTGTTTTTTCTAATTGTGGCTTACTTCCAATTTTTCCAAATCGATCAGTAACTAATTGCAAACGATTAACATCTTTTTCCAGTTCTGGTACAATCTTCTCATTTCCGGGTATTTCACGCAGCATTTCCACCCAACCCTCCAATGAAGAAACGGGAGTGCCTAATTGATGGGCCGTCTCTTTAGCCATGCCCGCCCACACTAAATTCTGTGAGGCTTTGTAATTACTTCTCAATGAAAGTAAAATCATAATCACAAACAAAGACACAATAAAAAGCTGTACAATCGGATAGTACCTCACCTCGTTTAACAATGCAGATTCTCCGTAGTAATAACGATTAACACGGTTAGGACTCGTGGGATCAATCCAAATAACTGGCGGATGCAAAGTCTTAAACTTCTTTAATTCTTTGCGCAGAAAATTAGCATCAGCCTCCACCTTTAAAGAATCCAAGTTAACATGATTAACGATGCTATCATTTTCATTTGTTTCAATGATAGGAATCGAAGTATTCTCGGTCAAAATTTTGGTAGCAAATAAAATATCGGCATCCATTGGTGAGCGAATCAGAAATTGTGAGGCATCAGCCCATTGTTCTACCACTTGACGTTCTCGCTGGGCTATTTTTTTTGCCAGATACTGGGAATAAAATATCGTTCCAGACACAATGAGAATGGCCACCAAAGAAAGTATCGTTTTCCAATGAAATAGTCCTATTCGCATAGACCGAATTTAAGTGGAATGACGGGCTTCCCCTAATTTTGAACAACTATTTTAAAGATGAGTACTCCCAGGGTAGCCATAGTCATCCTTAATTGGAACGGAAAAAAATTGCTGGAACAGTTTTTACCATCTGTGCTACGCACTAGCTACACCAATTGTAGTATCGTGGTTGCAGATAATGGATCCAATGATGGTTCTATATCTTTTTTAAAGCAACAGTATCCTTCTGTAGAGATCGTACAGCTTCCTAACAATCTTGGATATGCCGGTGGATACAACCAAGCACTCAAGCAGGTTTCAGCAGATTACTATGTCTTGCTAAACTCAGATGTAGAGGTTAACCCTGATTGGATAGGACCAATGGTGACTCTCCTGGAAACGGATAAAACAATAGGAGCTTGTCAACCCAAACTATTGTCTTGGAAACAAAAAGATCAGTTTGAATACGCAGGAGCGGCCGGTGGCTGGATAGACTGCTTGGGATATCCATTTGCTAAAGGCCGTGTGTTGGAACACTGTGAAGTGGACAACGGTCAGTATAATGATCCAGCTCCTGTTTTTTGGGCAAGCGGAGCGGCACTTTTTATTAGAGCAAGTGTTTTCCATGCAATAAAAGGCTTTGACGCTTTCTTCTTTGCGCACCAAGAGGAAATTGATCTTTGCTGGAGAGCACAATTAGCCGGTCATAAAATTTATAGCTGTCCTGGCTCCGTAGTGTGGCATGTGGGAGGAAGTACCCTTCCAAAAGGAAATTCTCAAAAAACATTCCTCAACTACCGGAACAATCATTTGATGCTCTTGAAAAACCTACCTCTGCATCAGCTACTTTGGGTAATTCCTGTAAGATTTACGTTAGATGCACTGGCAGCTTGGAAAGCACTATTTTCTGGGGATTCAGGATATTGGCTGGCCGTAGCCAAAGCTCATTTTGCGATAATGGCGTGGCTAGTGGGCAACAAATCAAAAAATCTTTTTCCGAATAAACGTACCACCCCTCTTCAAGGAGTTTTAAAAGGCTCAATCCTTTGGCAGTATTATGCGAAGGGCAAAAAAACCTTTAGTGAAATAGTGAACCAACCCCGTTAAAATTTATTTTGAACCCCTTATTTTTGCAGCAATAAATAAGCACCATGAACGCTCAACAAGAATACCAACAGGAATTAGAGAAAATCCAGCGAAATGATTACACACATAGCTGGGTATCCTCCTCCGGATTTTTATTCTATTTGCAAGTAGGTTGCCTGGTGGCTTTCCTATTTGGAGCCTGCGCCATGCTCTATACTAAGAGTTATCAAAAAGTAACAGCGCCTATACAAGAGAGCTCGCAATACACTCCCAAGTACAAATAAGTTCGTAAAATTTTTTTAGAACCATTACAGTTCTTATTTTTGCACCCCGCCGATCAATGGATCGGCCAGTTCTTTACCCGCGGAAGTAGCTCATTTGGTAGAGCACGACCTTGCCAAGGTC
>JBMSWW010000088.1:0-6658 GCA_049425065.1 Chitinophagaceae bacterium | reverse complement strand
ATCCGCAGGTCAATTTTTAGAATCGTTAAAAGGAAATTGATCTGTCATGGTTAAGTACATTTTTGTTACCGGTGGTGTTACTTCATCTTTAGGTAAAGGAATCATTGCTGCTTCACTAGCGAAGCTGCTCCAGGCACGTGGTCTTAGTGTGACTATTCAGAAATTCGATCCCTACATAAATGTGGACCCTGGTACGCTGAATCCTTATGAACATGGCGAATGTTATGTAACGGAGGACGGTGCAGAAACCGATCTTGATCTGGGGCATTACGAACGATTTTTAAGTGTGCCCACCTCGCAGGCGAATAACGTTACTACCGGTCGTATTTACCAAACCGTTATTAACAAGGAAAGAGAGGGTGCTTATTTAGGTAAAACTGTTCAGGTTGTTCCACATATCACTGATGAGATTAAACGAAGAATGCAACTTTTGGGGCAAACCGGAGAATTTGATATTGTAATTACTGAAATCGGGGGAACAGTGGGGGATATTGAAAGTCTTCCTTTTGTGGAATCTTTGCGTCAGTTGCAATGGGAGTTGCCTGATGAAGATACCGTGGTTGTGCATCTTACATTGATCCCTTATCTGAAAGCGGCTAAAGAATTAAAAACAAAACCCACCCAGCATAGTGTGCGTATGTTAAGTGAAGAAGGCGTGCATCCTGATATTATTGTTTGCAGAACAGAAAAGCCTTTGAGCCCTGAGTTAAAGAGAAAAATTGCGCTCTTTTGTAATGTAAAAACAGAAGCAGTGATTGAAGCGGCGGATGCTTCTACTATTTATGAAGTGCCCATTCATATGATGCGAGAAGGGCTGGATACTACCGTCTTAAAAAAATTAAATTTAACAGGCACACAGCAACCTGATCTCACAAAATGGAAAGTATTTCTGGAAAAATTGAAATATCCTAAAGCTAAAGTGACCGTAGGTCTTATAGGAAAGTACATTGAGCTGCAAGATGCCTATAAGTCTATCCTAGAATCTTTTATTCATGCAGGAGCTATGAATGAATGTCAGGTGCAAGTACAGAATATTCATAGCGAATATATCACTCCCGAAAATGTGAGTGAGAAACTAGGAAGTTTGGATGCCTTACTGGTGGCTCCTGGATTTGGACATCGTGGGGTAGAGGGAAAAATTACGGCAGTTCAATATGCGCGAGAAAATAAATTACCCTTCTTTGGCATTTGTTTAGGGATGCAGATGGCAGCCATTGAGTTTGCCCGAAATGTACTTGGTAAAAAAGAAGCCAATTCTACAGAGATGAATCCTGCCACACCTGATCCGGTGATAGATCTCATGGATGAGCAAATGAAAGTAACTGCCAAGGGAGGTACCATGCGATTGGGTTCTTATCCCTGTGTGTTAGAAAAAGACTCACTTGCGCACCGCATTTATGAAAAAGAGTTAATTCACGAAAGACATCGTCATCGTTGGGAGTTCAATAATAAGTACCTGGCTGATTTTGAAAAAGCAGGTATGATGGCCAGTGGAAAAAATCCGGATTCCGGGCTTGTAGAAATTATTGAATTAAAAGATCATCCATTTTTCATCGGCGTGCAATACCACCCTGAATTGAAAAGCACCGTTGAACAGCCGCAACCAATTTTTGTTCACTTTATAAAAGCCGCATTGGAGCGAGCGGAGCAAAATATCAGCAAGGGGTCCTTGCCTCTTCAACACTCGTAAGCCCATTTGCTTCCCTTATCTTTGTCGGCCAATTATTCGCCAAATCAGCAATACGCATGAACTTTGATCGTAATACCTTACTGGGCTTTGTACTTCTTGCCGTTTTATTTTTCGGTTACTTCTACTACACTAATCAAGAACAAGCCGCCTATAATAAAGCAAAAGCTCGTCAGCAATTTATTGAGGATTCAATGGCTAAGGCCAATCGTCCTATCCTCAATGATACTGTTGACCAGACCAACTTGGTTCGTGTTGATAGTTTACAACGAGTAGTCTCTGCTGGATTTTTCGCTACCGCTGCTCAAGGCACTGAAGAGGAAGTAATGGTGGAAAATGAGCTGATGAAGGTAGTCTTCTCCACAAGGGGTGGTCAAGTAAAGCGAGTAGAATTAAAAAATTATCAACAGTTCGGTGATTCACAAAGAGTGAGTTTGGCGTCTACTTCCTTTGGTCAGCTAGGTTACACAGTGAATACTGGCAATAATCGTACTGCGCAAACTTCTGATCTTTATTTCACTGCGGGAAGTAGGAGCGTAAATTCCGACGGCAGTCAGCAAATTAGTTTCCAACTACAATCCTCAGATACCACTCAGGCTACAAGTATTACGCACGTATACACCATTAAGCCAAATGACTATTTGATTGATTTTTCTATTGACCTGCAAGGCGCTAATCAGTTGCTTACGCAAGGATTTATGAATCTCGGCTGGCAGTACGAGGCATTGAAGCAAGAATCTGATATTGCCTACGAAAAACAAAATACGCAGGTTGGCTTTATCGAAGATGGCAATTTTGATTACTTCACCATTGGAAATAAAAATTCTGTTGATTTCAGTAAGAATGTAAGTTGGGTGGGCGTACGTCAGCGATTCTTTTTTTCTGCTATTGCACATCCGCAAGGCTTTAGTGGAGGACAAGTAAACTGGACGGTTCCTGCGGACTCTACAGGATCGGTTGTGCGCTCAGTAGCCTCGCTGAAATTGCAATTTCCGGTAGCGGCTACGGCGTCTACTAAATTAAGCTTGTATTACGGTCCCTCAGATTATCATATTCTGAAAAAGTATGATTACGAATTTGATAAGCTTGTAAATCTGGGGCAAGGGATCTATGCGTTTGTTCGCCCCTTGAATAAATATGTGATTGTTCCCATTTTTGACTTCATGCGTCAGTTTTCATTTGGTAATATTGGATTGGCGATTGTATTACTTACGCTCATTATTCGGTTGGTAATTTCTCCCTTAACTTATTCCAGTTATCTGAGTGGAGCAAAGATGAAAGCCCTGCGTCCGGAGATTGCCAAGCTGAAAGAGAAGTTTGGAGATGACCAGCAGTCTATGAGCATGGAGCAAATGAAGCTTTTCCGCGAGGCGGGCGTAAATCCCTTAGGTGGATGTATTCCTGCTTTGTTACAAATTCCAATCTTCTTCGCTTTGTTCAGCTTCTTCAATGCAGAAATTAGTTTGCGTGGCGCGGAGTTTTTATGGGCGCAAGATCTTTCTGCGTATGATGCTCCTATTCGCTTTGGTTTTCACATTCCTCTTTTTGGGGATCACCTGAGTCTGTTTAATCTGTTAGCAACTGCAACAAGTCTTTTGATTTCTATTTACAGCATGAGCATGAGCCCGGATCAGAGTAATCCTATGATGAAGTATATGCCGTATATCTTCCCGGTATTCATGCTGTTTTTCTTCAACAATCTGCCTTCTGCATTAACCTGGTATTACACGGTTTCCAATTTAATAACCTTGGCGCTTCAATTTGTGATTCAGCATTATATTATTGATCACGATAAAATATTGGCTAAAATTCAAGATAATCGCAAAAAGCCAAAATCAAAATCAAAATGGCAGGAGCGCTTGGAGCAAATGCAAGAGCAGCAGAAAAAGTTAAAAGACATGCAGGATCGTGGCAAGCGCTGATAATCTTGCTTAATTCGATGTAACTTCCCTGTATGAGAATTCGAGAATCATTATTGCTAGGGTTCTTTACAATATGCTTGTGCTCTGTCACTAAGGCCCAGCGAACAATATCAGAAGCTACTATCCGTTACTCAGTTATTTTACAAGAAGAGGGGGACAGTACGCGCCAGGACTTGTTAAAAGGAGCCACGCATACCTGTTATATCAAAGGCCCTAATAGCCGTATAGACTTGCAAACCCCTCTCGGGAAACAAACTACCATCATTCAAGGTAAAACTGGTAATGTAGTGTTGTTGAAAGAATATGGTTCGCAGCATTACATGATTCGTTTAACTCCTTCTCAATGGGACGAGGAAAATGAAAACTTTAATAACAGTAAACTGGAATTGTTGCCAGATTCCACCACTATCCTTGGGTATTCCTGCCAAAAGGCAGTGGTTACAACCAACGACGGCACTTCATTTATAGTATGGTATACAAAGGCTATTGTGCCTGCCTATCGGGAGTTTCAGCAAATGGGAAAAACATTACCAGGGCTCATGATGGAGTACGAGGCCCAATTAGGCTCTTTGAAGATTCGTTTCCGTATTAGTCAATTGTTGATAAATCCCGTTCCCCAGGTTTTATTTGATATACCTACCAAAGGATATAGAGTGCTTAGCTACGAAGAAAGTAAGCGGGCGGGGACTGATTAGCGATTGTTGAAGGAGCGGTTTCCTAATTCAATTTTTAGTTTGCTGATAACGGCTTTTCCGCGTAAAGGAACGGTGAAACTGTTATTGCCTTTGCCTACTACTACATTGGTATTGATGCGGACAACCATTTTTTGTTCCGGCGCTAAAACAGTATTTCCTCTGAAGTTGTACCCAGAGCGAAGTGTGAAGTTTCCGTCAAATTGTACAGATCTGCCGCTTAGAATTTTTTTAGAAATAACTGCACTCTTTTTCTTGCCATCTCCCAATGTAGCAAATGCTCCAACAGTAATTAATAGAAAAAGCATCAAGGCGATAGGCCTTACGATGGTTCTTTTAACTATTATTTTGTTGGACTTTGTCATTTGAATACAAAACTACTGAAGTTTATCATACTCTTAACGGTTTTTTTAATGGATTCTTGTGAAATGAGGAATAATATTTTCCACTTACACCTGTGGGGAAAACTGGGCCGGGGTATACCCGAAAAAAGTGCTAAATTGTTGAAAATAAAGATTTCGCAAATGCCTTCGCATTCGAATAGAGAGGAAAGGGAAGAGTTAGAGGAGTTGCTTAGTCAGTATGAGCAATTAAGAGCCGGTGGTGCACCCGTTTTTATGGCGGAAGAGTCTTTTGAGCGCCTCATTGACCATTTTCAGCAACAGGAGCAATTGGATAGAGCCCTTGAGGCGGCTGGCCTGGGAGTGGAGCGGTATCCTTATTCATCCTCTTTGCTAATCCGCAAGGCAGACATTCTGATTTTACATCGTCGTTATAAAGAGGCGCTGATAATATTAGACCAGGCTGAGCTGCTGGATTCTAGAGATATCAATATCTATATTCTTCGCACAGATGCCTATTTGGCGCTGGATCATCCAGAGAAAGCTGTGGTATTATTGCAAGAGGGACTTACCCTATTTGAGGGCGAAGAGAAAGTAGAATTGCTTTTTGAATTAGCAGATGTCTATGATGATTATGAAGACTTTGAAAAAGTTTTTGACTGTTTACGCGAGATTCTTTTGGTAGATCCATTGAATGAAGAAGCCCTTTATAAAATTTGTTTCTGGACTGATTTTACGGGACGCAACGAAGAGGGTATCACCTTGCATCAGCAGATAATTGAAGAGCATCCATTTAGCGAGTTGGCTTGGTTTAATTTGGGAGCGGCGTATCAGGGACTAAAGCTCTATGAAAAATCAATTGATGCTTACAAGTATGCGGTAGCGATTGAGGAAAAGTTTGATTATGCCTACCGAAATATGGGGGATGCGTATATCCGCCTACGGAAATATAGAGAGGCGATAGAAGTATTAGAGCGGGTTCACGAGTTGGCAAAGCCAGAGGATGTGATCTTTGAGGCAATAGGTTATTGCTATGAAAAATTGAAGCAGCCTGCACAAGCCAGATTACAATACAGAAAAGCTTCACACCTTCGACCTGGGGATAGCAGACTTTTGTATAAAATTTCATGCACTTATTTTGCGGAGGCAAAATGGGAAGCAGCTTATAAGCAACTAGAGTCTGCCATTCGTTTGTATAAAAATGATTTTGATTATCAAATTTTGGCTGGACAATGTGCCCAGCAATTAGGGAATCATAAAGAAGCTCTTCAGCATTTCATGCAGGCAGTACAGCTAAAGCCCCGCAATAGGGGAGGCTGGGAGGCGTTGATACTGTTTCTCTACGAGGAATCTTATTGGGCAGAGGCCGTTATCCAGGCAGACAAGGCCTACCTGGCCACAAAGCAAAAAACAATCTTTTTATATTTTAAAGCGGCCGCACTTTTCGGTAATGGCCAAACTAAAGAAGCGTTGTTACAACTGGAGGCTGCCTTGATAAAAGATCCCCGTTTATTAAAGAAATTTGTAGCACTTCGTCCTGAAGTTTTGCAAAACTCTACTGTCGTAGACTTATTGGCTCGATTTAAACGTAAGCGCTGATTTATAATTACCTTCGTGGTTATCTATTAACCTAAACTGCGGTTATGAATTATCATCTTACTCAAATGCCCGATCGTTTGGCGAAGCCTCGTCGCAATGGCCTTACCATGGTAATGGATAAAGGGCTTAGTACGGAAGAGGCGCGTAATTTTCTTAGCGTTTCCTTGCCACATGTAGATATTGTGAAGTTAGGTTTTGGCACCTCATATATTTCTCCCAATTTGAGGGAGAAATTGGAGCTCTATAAATCATTTGACATTCCTGTATATTTCGGAGGAACTCTTTTTGAAGCTTTTTTGATTCGTAATCAATTTGAAGACTATATCTCCCTTTGCAAAGAATTTGAAATTACGTACATGGAAGTAAGTGATGGATCTATTACCATTCCGCATGCTGAAAAATGCGGATACATTGAAA
>JBMSWW010000087.1:0-6684 GCA_049425065.1 Chitinophagaceae bacterium | reverse complement strand
AATACTAATACCGTCAGCAAAACACCTCCAAGAGTTCCTTCCCAGGTTTTCTTGGGAGAAATTTTTGAGAAAGGAGTTTTCCCTATGAAAGACCCTACCAGATAAGCCATGGTATCATTGATCCACATGCAGGCGATGGTAAAAATGGGAAACCAATGAATAGCAGGCGTACTCGTGGGTCCCAAGGGATAAAAGGGGAAAGAAACCTGCAGATCTAAAAACAAGGCCCAGCTAACAGATATATACACGATACCAAAGATTGTATATAACAAGGGTCTACGAAAACCAGCAATGATTTTTTCATATTCCACCCAGCATCCGGCATGAATCAGCATCACCAACGCAAAAAAGCTTACCTCGTTCCAAAGTAATCCTATTAACATCACTGCCACAAAAAAAATAGCAGTGATGGCACGCGTGGTAAACACTTCTTTGTTAAACGCCATGGTCGCTCTCTATTTGTTCATCAGAAATTGGATTGCCATGCCGAATCATCCAGTGCAGATTCATGGTTACAAAAAGTGCACTGATAATACCAGAATAAAATAAAGCCTGTGGAGCCACCACGGGCTCATCATTGAGCATTGCAGGATTAAAATAGACCAATGTAATCAACAGGGCATCATACGCAAAATGAGCAAGAATAGGAATCCATAAACTACCACTATACCAATACACCGCCCCTAATAAAATCCCCAATACAAAACGTGGTAAAAAACCATAGAACTGTAAGTGGAGAGCGGCAAATAAAAATGCGGAAATAATGATGGCTGGCCAGGCTTGATTAAACTGTTTTACAAAAATGCGCTGTAGTACTCCTCGAAATAATAACTCTTCGCCAATCGCAGCTAACCCTGCCACAAAAATGATGTTCAACACTAAATCTTTAGGAGATTGTAGAGATAGTAGTGCCTTAATAGTGTCATTCGCTTCATTTTCTTTCGCCTTCATCCACTCTGTAATTTCTTGGGGAAATTGAATGGTTCTGTTCACTTCTCCTAACCATTGTACTAAAGGGAGTGCCAATAAAATAATCATGGTACCAATGATCCAAAATCCAATATGAGAGGGCTTACGGAAACCCAAATATGCAGTAGCAGGCTTTCCTGTAAAAAAATAAGAAGCCAGCATTGAAGGAATTAGAAACAAACCAATAAACTGGACTAACTGCATCCCCCGGATGAAAAAACCAAGCCAAGGATGTTTGGCCCCAATATTTCCAAGTGAACCAGCTTGCTGCAACGAAATACCAGTTATTTGAGAAAGTAACACTGTACCCAGTAGCCCAACCACTAAAAAACTAAAGATGGAAATACTAATCAGTAATAAAAGTTGCTGAGCCGCTGATTTATGTTGATAAAATCCTTTCATGTATTGTTGGCGCTTAAGATCTTAAATTTGCATGCCTAGCAACAGGCTGCAAACAAAAATAGGCAAAACCCAACGATGGTCAGGATTGGTTCTATCAACTTACCCGAGTTTCCACTTTTACTCGCTCCCATGGAAGATGTGAGTGACCCTCCATTCCGTGCGATTTGCAAAGACAACGGGGCCGACCTGATGTACACCGAGTTTATTTCCTCCGAAGGATTGATTCGCGATGCCATCAAGAGTAGAAAGAAGCTGGACATTTTTGATTATGAGCGACCCATCGGGATTCAGATTTTTGGCGGTGACGAAGACAGTTTGGCCATGGCGGCAAAAATTGTGGAAGTAACGAATCCTGATCTGCTTGATATCAACTTTGGATGTCCGGTAAAGTAGCCTTGAAAGGAGCGGGTGCGGGTGTGCTGCGAGATATTGATCTTATGGTACGGCTCACGAAGGCCGTAGTGGATTCTACTTCTCTTCCCGTTACGGTCAAAACAAGATTGGGATGGGATGAGTCGAGTAAAAACATTGAAGAAGTTGCAGAGCGATTACAAGATGTAGGCATTAAAGCACTGGCTATTCACGGCAGAACAAGAGTGCAGATGTATAAAGGAGAAGCGGATTGGGCCTTAATTGGCAAAGTGAAAAACAACCCACGAATTACAATTCCCATTTTTGGTAATGGAGACATTGACTCTCCGGAGAAAGCAGTGGAATATAAAAATCGTTATGGAGTAGATGGGATTATGATTGGAAGAGCAGCCATTGGATATCCCTGGATCTTTAATGAGATCAAGCATTATGTTAAGACTGGAACTCATCTAGCACCTCCTACCATTCAAGACCGACTGGAGGTTTGTCGCAAACATCTACGTAAATCAATTGAATGGAAAAACCCGGTAGTAGGTATTAATGAAATGAGAAGACATTACACTAATTATTTAAAAGGACTTCCTAATATCAAAGAGTTTCGTGGCAAACTGGTTACCTTAAAAACAGAAGAAGAATTGAATGAAGTCTTCGACGAAATTGCATGCGCTTATCAAGGATATGAGTTTCCTAAAACGTCCATACAACTGGTAGACTACCACCAGAATTGTCCCATCAACTAACGAGCTATCAATTGCTGGAGTTGCTGATCCAAGGGTGATACCGAAGGATCTGCATACAGTAGTAATCTGCCTTCTTCGTCCACTAAATACTTAGCAAAATTCCAAGAAGGTGCCTGGCTGTTCCATCCATTTTGAGCAGCCTTAGTGAGCCATTGATAAACCAAGTGTTGTTGTAATCCTGGTACCACTACTGCTTTTTGTAGTACCGGAAAACGAACGCCGTAATTTACCTGACAAAGAGCATTGATGGCTGCAGCATCTCCTTTTTCTTGTTCTTTAAAATCATTGGATGGAAATGCGAGGATTACTAACCGGTCTTCATGCAGCTCATATAATTTTTGCAATTCTGCATACTGAGCAGTATAGCCACAATCACTGGCGGTATTGACCAATAATACTTTTTTTCCTTGAAGACTTGCCCAGTCAAAGGATTGTCCATTAAGTAAGTTGGCGCGTAAAGAAGAAAAAGGAACAGGAGCTGACTCTGGTGCATGCGTAATCAATTTTGCATTTACCCCGCTGGCGCGGGTCATCCACATTAAGGCAGGATAAAATGCTTTTAACAACTGTTGACGGATAGTCATGTCTTTACTATTTTGATTCACCCAAAAAAAATAAACAAGCAGGGCAGCAATCAACAGCAATAAAACGAGTGCCGGCTTTTTCATTTTCATCCTAATAACTTTTTAAGCAGCCCTAACTTTCCCTTGAACGGAGGATATTTAAGCGATGGATCTGGCCAAATTGGAGTTCGCAATACTGCTTTTTGATGACTAAAGGTGTTAAAACTGTACTTACCATGATAAGCTCCTAGTCCGCTATTACCCCGTCCACCAAATGGAAGATGATGATTTAGTAAGTGGAAAATTGAATTGTTAACACAGGCCCCTCCCGCTGGAACTTTCTGCAACCATTCTTTTTCATGAGTGCTGTTATTTGTATAAACGTAAAAAGCCAGCGGATTAGGGTGACGATTGATAATAGCTAAGGCCTCTTCGCGTGTTTGAAAACTGAGGATAGGAAGTAAGGGGCCAAAAATTTCTTCATTCATCACCGGCGAATCCAATGAAACATCCTCCAATAAAGTTGGGGCTATATACTTGGTAGCGCGATCATGCTGTCCCCCATACACTACGTTACCTTGTGATAAATAATTTACTAACCGATCGAACTGCTTCTCATTGATGATGCGACCATAATGAAGGCTTTGGGATGGATCTTCGGAAAAAAATTGCGTGAGAGTTTTTTTCAATTCAGTAATGAATTTTTCTTTCACCGACGCATGCACCAAAATATAATCAGGCGCTACACAAATTTGTCCCGCATTATTATATTTTGTTAGGGCAATTCTTTTGGCCGCCACGGTTAACGCTGCATCTGATTCAATCACACAAGGGCTTTTTCCTCCTAACTCCAAGGTAACTGGAATCAGCTGATCTGCTGCCAGCTTATAAACAATTCGTCCAACGGTCGTGCTGCCTGTGTAGAAAATATGATCAAACTTTCCATCATTCATTAGCGCTGGCACTACCTTGGCACCATCTCCTTCCAAGCAGACTATGTAAGAAGCAGCGAAGGTCTCATCAATCAATTTTTTAAGAAGCGCCGAAGTGGCAGGGGCTAATTCACTTGGCTTCAACACTGCACAATTGCCGGCCGCTATAGCTCCAACCAAAGGGTTCAACAATAATTGAAAAGGATAATTCCAAGGAGCAATAATCAAGGTCAATCCAAAAGGCTCTGCCTCTATGCGGCTAGAAGAAGGAAGATTCAGCAAATTAGTTCGCACCTTCTTGGGGCGCATCCAGCGATGCAAATTTTTCAAAGCATTATTGATCTCTTCTAATACAATGCCTATCTCTGCTACCCATACTTCTTCGGGACTTTTGTGTAGATCTGCGTACAATGCCTCATTGATTGCTGCTTCGTTTTTTTTAATCGCATGCTTTAGAGCGATCAACTGTTCTTTTCGAAAAGCTTCGGAACGAGTTGCCCCTGATGCAAAATAATCCCTCATCTTTGCCAACATAGCTGCGTGAGACATACTATAAAATTTTGTCCAAGTTAGTAAAACCCTTGCGATGGATGATGTATACTTTATGAAACAGGCACTCAAGGAAGCCCTTCAGGCCTATGCAGAGGAAGAAATTCCCATTGGCGCTGTGGTAGTGATGAATGGAAAAATTATTGCAAGGGGGCACAACATGACAGAAAAATTACAAGATCCCACCGCCCATGCGGAGATGATTGCATTAACCGCTGCTTTCAATGCATTGGGCAGCAAGTACCTACCCGAGGCTACGCTATATGTAACTGTGGAACCCTGTCCCATGTGCGCCGGTGCTCTTTACTGGAGTAAAATTGGTCGAATTGTATACGGTACTGAAGATGTTAAAAATGGATACAAAAAAGTAGCGGGTCAAAATTGGGCCTTCCATCCACATACTACGTTGGAGTCTGGTTGCTGCGCCGATGAAGCAGCCCAATTGATGAAGGATTTTTTCCGTGAGCGTCGCTAAGGGACAAGTCTGCCTTACCTTTGCAGTCTAAATTTAAACTCTACACATATGGCATTTACACTTGCTCCCTTACCCTATGCACACGATGCGTTGGAGCCGCATATTGACACTCTTACCATGCAAATCCATCATGGCAAACATCACCAGGCTTATGTAGACAATCTGAACAAAGCCATTGCCGGCACTCCGCATGAGAATAAAACCATCGAAGAGTTAGTGAAAGAAGCGGGTAGTATTTCTCCTGCTGTTCGGAACAATGGTGGCGGACACTGGAATCATACTTTTTTCTGGGAAAGCTTAGCTCCTCAAACAGGAGGTGAGCCGCAAGGAAAATTAGCAGAGGCGATCAATGTTGCCTTCGGTTCTTTTGAAACCTTCAAAGAAAAATTCGCCAATGCGGGAATGACTCGTTTTGGAAGTGGTTGGGCTTGGTTAATAGTGGAAGACGGTAAACTGGAAATTTGTTCAACCCCTAACCAAGATAATCCTTTGATGGAGGTAGCTGAAGTAAAAGGGACACCAATTTTAGGAGTGGATGTGTGGGAGCATGCTTACTACTTAAAATATCAAAACAGAAGAGCTGATTATTTGGGAGCATTCTGGAATGTGATCAATTGGAACAAGATCGCAGAACGTTTCGAAAAAGCTAACTAATCCTGCTCAAGGTACAGGATCATAGCCGCTGCCTCCCCAGGGATGGCAGCGGCTTATTCTTTTAAGGGACAACCAAAGGCCTTTGAAGGGACCATGTTTTTGTAGCGCTTCTACGGCATAGTGAGAACAGGTGGGCGTATATCTGCACTTGGGTCCTATCCACGGAGAAATTACATACTGATAAAAACGAATGATCAGTAAAAAGGGTAGAATCAAAACTTGCTTTACCCAATCGCTTATGGAATTATACTTTGCCAAGAAGAGTACTAATTTTTAAAAGGGCTTTTTCCATCTGTTCTTTCAAGGGTAAAAACTCTGGCAATTGTTTTTCCGTGTACACAAAAAAAAGATCAAGTCCTTTGTCTGCAGAGAGGTACGCTGCCAACAAATACTTTTGTACACGATAGGTTTCTCGCAATAATCGCTTTACTCGATTACGATTGACTGCTTTTGAAAAATTTCGGGAAGAGACGCTTACTCCTGCGCGGATGCCTGTATTGGCAACTGGTAAAAAATAAACACGCAAGCCCCCCACATTGAATCGTTGTCCTTTATCAAATAAATGATCAATGGCTTTACGACTTTTCAGTCGTTCCGATTTTGCCAATGTGTTACGAATAGTCACGGTACGTGGAATAAAAAAGCTCCGGACAAGCCGGAGCAATAAAGTTATCAAAACCTCCGCCAGGCGGAGAAGTTCTTATTTTAATTTGCGCTCGTCAGAAACAGTCAGTTTCTTACGGCCTTTAGCACGACGGCTAGCCAATACTTTGCGACCATTTGCAGTTTCCATGCGCTTACGAAATCCGTGAACGGTTTTGCGGCGCTTACGATGCGGTTGGAATGTACGTTTCATTGTAATCTTATTTTTTCACGTTTGATGAAAGATGAACCGGGAGAACGGTTCGGATTTCCATTATTACGTCAGGTCACCACACCCGTCGTAGTGAAAGGACCGCAAAGGTAAGGGATTAGCAGCAACTGGGAAAGGAAAAATAAAATATTGAAGGCCAACTTCTTACGAGGCA
>JBMSWW010000086.1:0-6713 GCA_049425065.1 Chitinophagaceae bacterium | reverse complement strand
ATGAAAAGGGGATGGAGGTAGCTAAAGCGGCGGGGGATCAACATTCTTTGGGTGAATTGCGGGGTGCCTGGGAGGAATTAACCATGTAAGGATGAGAATACCGGATATCCATACGAAACTGAAGCAATTGGCGCCCTTGTCTACTAAGGATCAATTCTTGGTAGCCATTAGTGGGGGAGTAGATTCCGTGGTATTGGCTTATTTATGCCGGGAGGCAGGTTTACCCATAACACTGGCACATTGTAATTTTAACTTAAGGGGTGAGGAAAGTGTCAGGGATGAACTGCTGGTTCGACAATTAGGAGAAAAATGGGAAGTAGAAGTACTGGTGAAGTCATTTGATACGGCTCACTACGCAGCACAAAGAAAATTAAGCATTCAAGAAGCTGCTCGAAAATTGCGATATGAATGGTTTGAGGAATTGACCCAACCAGCATCTTCTTTACAATGGATTTTAACGGCTCATCATAGTGATGATAATATCGAAACTCTCTTGATGAATTTTTTTAGAGGAACAGGGTTGGCGGGTTTAACAGGAATGCCTCCTCGTAATGGCAAAATTCTTAGGCCTTTGCTTGATTCGTCTCGGCAACAGATTCAACAAATTGCTATCCATAATAATCTTCCTTTTGTAGAGGATTCTTCCAATGAGAAAGAGGAGTATACCCGTAATTATATTCGATTGACCATTTTGCCAGCACTCCAAAAAGTATATCCTTCCGTTACTGAAAATTTGCTGAATAATATTAAACGTTTTACCCGTATAGAAAACCTCTATGATAAAGCTGTAAAAAAAATTCGCAGTAAAATTTTACAGGTTAAAGGAGACAAGATTCATATACCGATTGGTCAATTGCGTCGGTATCAAGATACTTCCTTGCTCTTTGAGCTTTTAACGCCCTATGGTTTTAGTGCTGGTCAAGCGGAGGAGGCTATACAATTGTTAGAGGCTCAGTCGGGCGCTTCTTTGTTATCGGCAACACAGGAATGGAGACTTATACGTCATCGTAATTGGCTGATCTTAGCTTCCGCTAAAGAAGAACAGAGCAGTTATCAGGAAATTTTGGCTACTACCAAAAAGATTAGTTTTCAAGAAGGCGAACTCATAATGGAGCACTTAGTGGAACCCTCTGCCCATTTCCCCGTTGCCTCTGATCATATTTGGCTAGATAAAAAGCAAATCCGTTTTCCCTTACTGCTGCGCAAATGGAAAGAGGGAGATTATTTTTATCCGTTAGGGATGGCTAAGAAAAAAAAGATGGCTCGTTTTTTAATTGATCAGCGAAAATCAGTCACTGAAAAAGAAAAAATTTGGGTCTTGGAATCTGCCGGTAAAATATGCTGGGTAGTAGGCGAGCGAATAGACGATCGCTTTAAAGTAACAAGTTCTACTAAAGAAATTCTCTCTCTACAGCTTAAGGATAAAAAGCGTGGTTAAAGGCTACGGTAGATTTTTTCAATCATTTGTTGCCATGGTTGGTATTCAGTCTGCCAAATACTTGCCAGTACCACAGTGAATCCAATACCAAATAAAGCCCCCCAGATATGCGCGGAGTGATTGATATTGTCTTTGCCTTTTTTCTCCAGCCAGGTGGACAGGAGTAGATATAAGGGGCCAAAAATATAGCCAGGTATGATGGGCGGAATTAGAAAAAATCCAAGTTTAGCCGTGGGATTGAAGAGTATACCCGCGAAAACTATAGCACTTACTGCTCCGGAGGCTCCCAGGCTTCTGTAATGATAGTCTTTATGATGTTTGAAGAAAGTAGGAATCAACGAAAACAACAATGCAAATATGTAAAGCACTAAGAAAAGTACTTGTCCCATTTCTCCAAAAAGCATATCGCTTTTAAAGTAGTTTTCTACGGTAGCTCCAAATAAGTAAAGTGAAAGCATGTTAAAAATCAAATGCTCCCAGTCGGCATGTAATAGCCCGCAAGTAAAGAACCGATACCACTGTCCTTGCTGAGTGATGGCAGGGGGGTAAAAAATCAATTCTTGCACTATTTTCCGATTACCAAAGGTGGTTATAGACACCAACGAGGTAAAAATGATGATTGCCAGGGTTAATGAGAGAGTCACTGATGATGGTATTTTTCGTTTTTCAAAATGGTAGCAGCTCTATATAATTGTTCCGCCAGTATCAAACGGACTAATTGGTGTGGGAAAACCAGCGGGGAGAGACTCCAGATAAAATTGGCTCTTTTTCGAATGACATCATCTACTCCGTATGCGCCGCCAATGAGAAAAACTATTTGCTTATGACTTTCGTTGGCTCTTTGTTGTAAATACTTGGCTAATCCTGGGGAATTCAGTTGTTCTCCCTTTTCATCCAGTAAAATCAGGAAGTCATCTTTTTCTAGCCATTCTAGTATCATCTCGGACTCTTTCTTTCTAAGATCCAATTCGCTGAGCATAGCTGCTTGCTTGGGAACAGGTAGAAGCACCCATTTTGTTTTAAAATATCGGCTTAATCGTTTGGTAAATTCCTCAATCCCTGCTTTAACATAGGGGTCATGTGCTTTTCCCACTGACCAACACGCAATCTTCATGCGCTAAAAATATCAAATATCTAGTAACTTCCCACAATGATTCGACTTAGCACCCTCTTGTTTACTTTTTTGTTAGCAACTCAACCTGTTATAGCACAGTCTGGTAATAAACCTATTGGTGTTTTTGACTCTGGCACAGGAGGCTTAACTGTACTGGAAGCCATTCTTCGTTTAGATGCCTTCAACAATAGTACTGGAAAACCAGGAGCCGATGGTAAGCCTGATTTCCAGGAAGAGCATTTTCATTACCTGGCAGATCAAGCAAATATGCCTTATGGAAACTATGCAGCTGAGGGTAAAACTGATTTATTGAAAGAGCAAATTTTACGTAGCATTTCTTTTTTGGTCAATGATACCCAATATAGTGTTTCTCAACTGGGAAAGTATAATTTACTCAACAAGGACAAAGTAAAAATGATGGTGGTAGCCTGTAATACAGCTACCGCCTATGCATTGCCTGAGATTAAACAATTTGTGAATAATTTAGTTCCTGTAGTAGGAGTGATCGATGCAGGCTGCAAAGCAGCCTTGGAGTACCAACGTAAATATCCTGGAACCGTAGGGATTTTTGCGACGGTGGGGACGGTGTCCTCAAATGGTTACCCTAATACTCTTCAAAAAATGGCAAAGGAGCAAGGACTCCCACCAATTTCAGTGGTGAGTCAGGGCGGGTATGGTTTGGCAGAGAGTATAGACAGAGATTGGAGTTTTATTGCTGATAGTTCATCAAAGCCAAGAGCTGATTATAAAGGTCCTTCATTGCTGAATAGTCAGTATAAAATTGATACTGCCTTGAATAGCATTTATAGCTTTGAAAGAGGGGGGTATAGTCTTTTGTGTGAATATGATGACAAGGGAAGTTGTACAGACATGCAATTGAATGACCCTGTCAATTACGTGCGATATCATTTAGTAAGTTTACTAGAAAAAATGCGTGTGGAAAATTATACCGTGCCTCTGAATACGCTCATACTCGGTTGTACGCATTATCCTTATTTGCGTGATACGATTGCTTCTGTTCTTAAAGAGCTTTATGAGGTACAAACAGAAGGAAAATATCGTTACCGCAATGTGTTAGCCTCTAAAGTTGAATTAATTGATCCTGCTATTGAGACCGCTAAAGAAGCCTACCTGGCCTTAATTAATCTTCCTGCTAATCATCGTTCTCCAATAGATGCAAATCCCAAACTAGGTGATCATTTTTTTATAGCCATTCCCAATAAAGATTTAAGTGAGATTCAGTTACAAAATGATGGTTGGTTTACTTACCAATACAAATATGGAAGAGAAGCTGGAAAGAATAAGAAATATGTACAGTATGTTCCCTTTGATGAGCAAAATATTTCTTTAGCCACCTACGAACGGTTTTCTTTGACGTTACCTATAACTTTTAAGCGTTTACGGAATGCAGTAGTTTTAAAAGATGCATTTTTCGGTAAAAAATAATTTATATGCCTTTTAAATTTCTTCTTTTCTTATTTTTTACTGGTTCCTTTTATACAACTTTTTCACAGCCAATCCAATCTCAGATAATTCAACGATTATTACGAGAAGATCAAGCCATAACATATATCCGTCACAATGGTTTTACAGGCGTTTTTCTTGATAAGATTGACCCAAGGTTTAAAAAAAATCAGCTATTTCTTTTAAAAACACCAAAAATGCTTTTTCTAGGTGTTGAGGGTACTGGATGCATTTATAAAATTGTTGAATTGACAAATGGATTTATAGATATTGTGCGCATCGATTCAACTGTATATGCAGGTAATAATTTTTGTGCTGCTAATTTTGTTCTTGATTCTTCAATTTATTCATTAGGAGGATATGGCTTTTGGAGAACTAATGGCCTGCTTAAAACTTTCAACAGTTTTTCAAAGGAATGGGATGTGATACCCTTGAGTGAAGAAATACCCTCTATATTCTGTCAAGGTGCATCAGGTGTCTTTTGGAACAATATGGATTCTAGTTCAGCTGATACGCGAAAGTTTAGCTCAGTGTATGCTCCCTCTATGTGCTGGATTAATGCTGATAAAAAGTTGTTTTACCAAATTACTCAACGTAGTGTTAATGAAGCCGTCAAAGACAGCTCATTAGGTTTTTATAATAAGTTTACACCTGTAGTAAATGTTCTTGATTTGAACTTAAAACGATGGAGTAAGCTTGGTTATTTAAATGATTATGGGTGGCATCATTTAGTTCATACCCCTTATGGGGTAGTCGTTTTTAATAGTTCGGATAATATTTATCTTGCTGATATTACATCTAATTCAAAAGTGATTTGTAAAGAAGCTTACTTGCCTTTTTATAGGAAGTTTTTTGTTAATGAACTGCCGCAAATTACTTTTTTTTCTGACGGACATATTTATATGGGATCAGTGGATAGAAATTATTATGACAGTATTCCTTTTTCATTAAATCATTTCATGGCCTCTGGTAGTCCTCTTTATAGTGAGTATAAAAGTACCTCTTCAGGTATTCGGCTTCCAGCGTTAATAGTTTCTCCCTGGATTTTGTATCCAGTGAGTATTGTGGCAGGAGTTTTTTTAGGATTTATTTTGCTTGGGGCCTTTAAAAATAAATTTCGTCAAAAGGATGGATCTTGGAAAGCTTTTTTTAATACATCAGTATCTACTGCTGAGAGAGTCAATATGTTGACCCAAACAGAAAAAGGTCTCATTGAACTTATTTCTGTAAATTCCCTTAAGGGGAGAAGGGTCTCGATAGATGAAGTAAATAAAATAATCGGGGTATCAGGTAAAAATGAACCTATTAAAAGACGGGTGCGTAGTGAGATTATTAACTCGGTGAATGAAAAATGGATGATTATAACCGCCTCAAGAGAAAAACTAATTGATTCCATTAAATCTCCAGAAGACAAAAGAGCCCGCGAATATTTTATATCTACTGAGATTTTAGCTTCACCTGTATTTTCGGCACTCTTACAACTAGAGGGGTGAGTCTTATAATAATTTTGAATAGCTTTGTTTTTTGCTATTAAAATTCAATGATGGTTATACCTGATTTTCAAGATCCCAGTATTTGGCTTAGTTTGTTGACCTTAACTTTTTTGGAAATCATCCTCGGTGTTGATAACATTATTTTTATTTCTATAGTAGCGAACAAACTTCCTCCATTGCTACAGCCTAAAGCGCGCAATATTGGATTGAGTTTGGCCCTGATTATGCGCGTGGGACTCCTTTTTGGCATTACCTGGATGATGCAGTTAAAGTATCCTGTATTTACGCTCCCCTTCATGGAGGACCCTAAACAACTAGGGGTGCCCCTTGCGATTAGCTGGAAGGATGTGATTCTAATTGCCGGAGGTATTTTCTTATTAGCAAAAAGTACCCTTGAAATTCATCATAAGTTAGAGCAGTCGGCAAAGCCTGTTAATACGGAAGGAAGTGCGGCTTTCGGCATGGTGATCTTTCAAATTGTGCTAGTGGATGCCATTTTTAGTGTGGACAGTATTTTAACTGCTATTGGGTTAGTTGACAATATTATTATCATGATCATTGCTGTGGTTATCAGTATGGGCGTCATGATGGCCTTTGCAGGACCTATTTCAAGGTTTATTAATAATCATCCTTCGTTGCAAGTCTTAGCCCTGGCCTTCCTGATTGCTATTGGAATTATTTTAATAGCAAATGGATTCCATCAAGATTTCAACAAAGGCTATATCTATACCGCACTAGCTTTCTCTTTGGTGGTAGAGCTTATCAACATGCGTATGCGTCGAAATAAAAACAATATGCAATTGAATACAATGGATGTGGAGGAGAAGAAAAATGGATAAATTTTGCTTTACTCCTTTTCCGGTGCTTGAAACAAACCGAATCTTGTTAAAGCAAATTACTTTAGCTGATACGAAATCACTTTTTGATTTAAGAAGCGATCCAACGGTAATGAAATACCTGGACAGACCTCGTCCTTCTTCTAATGTGGATATTGCTCTAATGATCCAGAAAATGGAGGAGGCTGCTATAGAGGGTCAGGGAATTTCCTGGGGCTTATTTCTTAAAGAAAATTCAGCTAAACTGATTGGCACCATTGGGTATTATCGCACCACTCCTGAGCATTTCAGAGCTGAAATAGGCTATTTATTAGCTACTAATTATCACAAAAAAGGATTGATGCAAGAAGCCTTAGGAGAAGTTCTTT
>JBMSWW010000085.1:0-6735 GCA_049425065.1 Chitinophagaceae bacterium | reverse complement strand
TATCCCAATACATTTTATGCACGTAGAGCATGCCGAAACTTTCGCCGTCTTCTTTCCCTAAATGTTTATGGTGCATTTTATGCGCCCAGCGAATGGCGCGTACATACGTATTGTTACTGCGCGTAAACCATTTGAAACGCTGGTGAATAATTACATCATGCACTAAAAAATAAGCAAAACCATAGGCCATAATACCAAATCCAATCGCTTGCATCCACCACACCTGATTGTAAGTTCCAAATCCGATCAGGCACATACTAGGAACCGCAAAAATGACAAAGAAGGCATCATTCTTTTCAAAAAAACCGGGTTCTACCTGGTGATGATCGCGGTGTAGCACCCACAAAAATCCATGCATCACATATTTATGTGTACACCAAGTAATCCCTTCCATTAATAAAAAGGTTGCAACTAAAACTGCGATATAGTTAACGATTTCCATTGGTTGCAAAATTAATGTGCGGATTAATGCGCCACGTGAGTTTGTGAGAGGGCCCGTGCACTCCACCACTCTTTAATCCGTGGAAAAGCAATTTTAAACCACTCAGTATAACGCTCGGAGCGAACGTCTAACTGATTTTCAATTTCTGAGAGTGACAAATAACAATAATCCATCACCTCCTGTGCATTCGGCACTACCTCTCCTTCATAAATACCGACAAAGACGTGATCGAACTCGTGCTCCGTAAGACCATTATCCAACTCCGCGCGGTACGTAAAATCAAAAGCCTTTTCTATTGGAGCAACAAAACCCATTTCCTCTTGTAAACGACGAGTAGCCGCAGCTAAGGTATCCTCACCCGGATAGGGATGGCTGCAACAGGCATTTGTCCAAAGTCCACCGCTATGATATTTATGGAGTGCACGCTGTTGCAGCAGCATTCTACCAGCGCGGTCAAACAAAAACACACTAAAAGCGCGATGTAAGAGCCCCTTTTGATGAGCTTCCATTTTTTCGCAGGTGCCCACAGGTTGATCCTTCTCGTCTACCAAAATCAAATGAGTAGTGTCTACTAAAGTGGTGCCCATTAAATAAGTCGCAATTGATTTTTGACACCGGCCCGTAACACGATGTAAGCTTTTTGAATATTGGGGATGCGGATACGCGCCTGTAATACGGAAGCAGGCTCGAGTCCACGGATTTTTTTAAATAAAGACAGATAGTATTTGTAAGCTACATACACGCCAAAACGTGCTTTCAATGGCAACTGTTGAATACCTGCATAGGCTGCCCTAAAGTCCTCTAATATATCTTTTTCAATGGCGCGTTTATCATCCCGGGTAAAATTAGAGAAGTCACAACCCGGAAAATATACTCTTGAAAGTCCCTGATAATCGGCACGGATATCGCGTAAAAAATTCACTTTTTGAAAAGCAGCACCGAGTGCCCTAGCTGGTGATTCCAGTTTTGCATACAAGGCTTTATCTCCCTCACAGAATACATGCAAACACATCAGTCCCACCACTTCGGCAGAGCCATAGATATATTCTTGGTAACCGCGCTGGTCATAGGCAGTGCGGGAGAGATCCATTTCCATGGAATGAAAAAACGCATCAATCAAGTGATGATCGATCTGATATTGATTAACCGTCCGCTGAAAGCTATGTAAAATGGGGTTGAGACTAATACCTTGGGCAATCGCCGCATAGGTTTCAGCCTTAAAGTTGGCGAGAAGCTCTTCTTTGTTATGCTCATGAAAGGTATCCACAATCTCATCGGCTAGTCGAACAAACCCATAAATATTGCAGATGGGAGTGCGCAAATCTTGGTGAAGCAGCCGAATAGCAGAAGCAAACGAAGTGCTGTAGCGACGGGTAACCACCACACTGCACTGCTCACTAGACTGATGAAAAAGCTCGATCATGGCACTTAAGTTACAAAGAATTTTTAAAAAGGTTTAAACGCCCCTTTTGAAACTGTTTTTGCACCTCTCGTGCCACTACTTGACCACTAATGAGTGAGGGCGGAACCCCTGGACCTGGCACGGTTAGTTGACCGGTATAAAACAAATTGGAAACTTTTTTGCTCTTACAGGCCGGTCTAAAAATGGCTGTCTGCATGAGTGTGTTGGCGAGACCATAGGCATTGCCTTTAAAAGAATTGTATTCCTTTTGAAAATCAGAAACCGCCATGGTCTTTTTATAGATAACAGCCGAACGAATTTCTTCTCCCAAATGCGATTCCATCCGGCGAACAATTAAATCAAAATAATAGTCTCGCAATTCATCGGTATCACCTGTTAATCCTGAAGCGACGGGAATTAAAAAGACAATATTCTCACAACCTGCAGGAGCAACAGAAGGATCTGTAGCAGAAGCAACGCTTACATAAAATAATGGCGCAGTGGGCCACTTTGGATCTTTATAAATCTCTTGTCCATGCGGACCAAAAGGTTCGTCAAAAAATAAGCAGTGATGAATAGGTGCTTTTAATTTTTTATTGAGCCCCACATAATACATGAGACAGGAAGGTGCCATTACGCGTTTGTCCCAATAGGAAGCAGAGTAAGTACGAAAATCAGGAGGCAGTAATTGCATCTCTGTAAACTGGTAATCAGCTCCACTCACAATTACATCGGCCTGATACGTTTTTTTAGAAGTGCGCACTGAATTTATGCGTCCTGTGCCTGTGTATGGAGCGCGCCACATCAAGGGAGTTGCATTCGGCTCTAGTTGAAAAGATAGCACGGGCTCATCGTATTGAAACTGCACCCCCAACTCCATCGCTAGTTTTACCATGGCTTCCACAACCGCATACATCCCACCTTCCGGATACCAGGTACCCCCTTTAATATCTGCATAGTTCATTAAACTATAGAGTGCGGGTGTTTCTTCTGGCAACGCTCCTAAAAAAAGTACCGGAAACTCCATCAGCTGTTTAAGCTTAGGATGCGTAAAGTGATGAGCAATATGTTTGCTGATATTGGTGAGCAGTTGAAGTTTGAGTGCTCCACTGATCGTTTCCCAGTTCATGAACTCAGTAATGGAAAGACCCGGCTTTTGTACAAAGCGGCCCATCCCTACTTCGTATTTAATAGCCGCCTCTTTTAGGAATTTATCCAGTTTAGCGCCACTACCCGGCTCGAGTTCTTCAAATACTTTTTGCAAATCTTCATAGCTAGCCGGCATATCGGTAAAGCCGTCTTTCCAGTACACACGATAAGAGGGATCAAGACGCTTTAGCCCGTAGTAATCCGATACCTTTTTTCCAAAAGCGGCAAAATAGTTTTCAAATACCTCTGGCATCCAATAAAAGCTGGGACCCAGGTCAAACGTAAAACCATTTTCTACTAATTGACGGGCACGACCCCCCGGAGTGGTATTTTTTTCCAGTACCGTAACCTTAAAACCTGCCTTTGCTAAAAAGGAAGCCGCAGACAGACCGGCAAAACCCGATCCTATTACCAGCGCAGTAGGTTGAGACATTCGATGAAGTTAGGAATGCTGGAGTTGTTCCTTTAATAATTTTCTGGCAAAGTGAATACGGCTCTTGATGGTACCGAGTGGCTCGTTGAGGGCTTCGGCAATTTCATTGTAGTGATACCCATCAAAATACAGTTGAAACGGAATTTTAAAAATATCAGGGAGCTGACGAATAGCCGTTTTAATTTCTTTGATACGAAGACTACTCTCGCCATTATTACCCACCGTCGTAGACTGGCTATTTAATAAAAACTCATTGGGGGTGTTATCAAAAATGGTGCGCTGCTTAGCCTTTCTGCGGTAATTATTGATAAAAATATTACGCATGATAGTAAAGAGCCAGGCTTTGATATTAGTACCCGCGTTATACTTTTCGCGGTTCGCCAATGCTTTATAGAGTGTTTCTTGGTAGAGATCATTGGCGGCATCAGAATCCCTTGTCAGGTTAATAGCGAAGGGACGAAGGAAGTCTGCGTGGTTAACCAGGAGCTGATTGAATTCTATGATGGACATGTTGTTTAATTTATTGGACTGTAAAATTAAACAGAATAGTCCTCCCCACCATCAAATTTGTTTAATATTTTATTAAAGTTTTTAAACAAAGTAGGCCTCAAGAATGCCCGGATATCAATTATTTGGCTTTTATATGCTTATATACTTACTTTATTCTATTAATTTGATGTAGTATTTTGTAGAAAATAAATGACAAAATGGGTGAAAATACCTACCTAATGGACAAAAAGCCCTGGGAAACGCCAATCATAACAGAGGTGAATGTGAAAAAGATAAGGGAGGAGGAGATGGAGAATTACCTCAGGCTGATCAATAATGAGGAATTATTCTTGAGGATTTCAGGAAGCGATGGCCCTTAATAAAGATTATCCGACCTTATTAATTGAGATAACAGCCGCTTTGTCCTGATCGAGTGATTCAAAGATTGAATTGTTACTTACAAATTCAGGAACCAGCTCTTTCATTTTTGCAACCATGGCCATTACACTGCCCGGTTGCGTAGCGTATTGGAACAATAAAGAGAAAGATTCATTTAAATCAGAGATGCTTTCATTTCGCACTTTAGCAATCAATATTTTTTCATGATGCGTTGGCAATGTATTTTCTGCATCACTTAATAATTCCTCATATAATTTTTCACCTGGGCGAAGACCAGTATACTTGATCTCAATGTCCACATTGGGCACCAAACCAGAAAGGCGAATCATTTTTCGTGCAAGATCTACAATGGGTACAGGCTTACCCATGTCAAAAACAAAGATCTCTCCCCCATTACCCATGGAGCCTGCTTCCAGCACCAACTGCGTTGCCTCAGGTATGGTCATGAAATAACGTATGATATTGGGATGTGTTACCGTAACAGGTCCACCCTTGGCAATTTGATCTTTGAAACGCAGAATAACTGATCCATTTGACCCCAACACATTACCAAAACGAGTAGTAATAAACTTAGTCTGCTGTTCAGCAACTGAGGCCAACTGCTGCACATAAATCTCAGCAAGCCGTTTAGATGCCCCCATCACATTAGTAGGGTTTACAGCTTTGTCTGTGGACACCATTACAAAACGGTTCACCTTATACTTTAGGGATAGATCTGCAATCATTTTTGTCCCTCCCACATTAGTCAAGATAGCCTCTGAAGGAGAGATTTCCATCATGGGTACATGCTTATAAGCCGCAGCATGATAAACAATCTGAGGATGAAAAGTAGAGAATAAATCTTCCATCCGGTTTGCATTCCGCACATCCCCTAAAAAGAAAATAAGCTTAGTGCCATTTCTTGTGGCGGTCAGTTCTAACTCTAAATCATGCAAAGGTGTTTCTGCCTGATCAACTACTATGATAGTAGAGGGATGGTATTTGATGAGTTGACGGACAATCTCACTTCCAATAGAACCCGCTCCGCCTGTAACCAACACTCTTCTTCCTGCTAGCTGATTATCTAATTCCTGGTGATTAAGTTGAATAGGATCACGTTCGAGTAGCTGTTCAATTTTTATAGACTGCAATTGCTTTTTTGTGAACTGCCCATTGATCCATTTATCAAGTGGTGGAACATTTAGAACTGTTACATTTTTCTCTAAGCAAATCTCTACTAATTGCGCTCGGCGACTAGCAGGGATAGAGAAGCTGGATATAATAATCTCATCAACCTCGTGCAATTGAAATAGTAATTCAAGGTCCTCAAAAGCATAAATTCTAACACCATCTACTATCTTTTCAGACTTACGTGGGTTGTCATCAATGTACGCAACCACTTTCACTTTAGAGCTGGGATCATGCTCCAGCACTCGCTTAGTAGCAAATCCTGCTTCACCCGCTCCGTAGATAATTACATAACGCGGGTTCATTTTAGCATTGCGGTAGTAGCTAAAAAAATACTTGATGCCAACACGATAAGTAATCAGAGAAAGAAAACTTAGCAGTGCATATATCAGTAAGGTCACTAATGGAAGTGCAATGAAGGTTTGATTATTGAGCATTGACAAGGCACTCAAAAGAGCTACAATAACAAAGCTGGCAAATAATGAAAGACTCACTCGCATAGCATCTTGCACACCTGTGTAGCGAACGATACCAGCATAAGTTTTGAAAGCGTAGAAGAGGATTGCATTAATCGTAGAGATCACAATTAGGTTAGACCCTAATTCTCTAATACTAATTAATTCAGGATTGAGATTGTGCCCAATCAAGTAAGCAAAAATCAAAGAAAGATTACAAAGGAAAATATCAATAAGAAATATAATCCAACGAGGAACAATATTAATCTTCCGTAGCATAAGGTCTTACAAAGATTGGTCAAAAAAACGTTCTTGACAAAAATATTCCACTGAGTCAGTAAGTGTAAAGCATTAACAATCAATTAAAAATATCAGAGAACTTTCGTAAAAGAATATTTGAGAGCCTAACAAATCGTAAACGCATAGCCGGATTTACAAGCACTCGAACATCTTTTATTTTTTCGTGAATAGCTTGGCAAAGGGAAAAGTGCTCACAACGGACTTCTACCCGGCTGTCTAGATTTTCCAAAACCCCGTACCTGAGATCCTGAATAATTGAAAATTTATAAATCGCAAATCCCCCAAAAGCCGAATATACTTTTAGCATCTCGTGCTGCTTCCCTTTCAAATTTGAGTTATGCTGTAAAAGCTTAATTGATTTTTCAGTCTGTTGCCTGGATTCGTCACCAAGTAAAACGAGTGCATACGTATCATAATATCGCTCAGTCAGTTTAGGTGAAATCGAGTACCCATAGGCAGATAAGATATCCCACTGGTTCCTTTTTATAAAGGAATCAAT
>JBMSWW010000084.1:0-6781 GCA_049425065.1 Chitinophagaceae bacterium | reverse complement strand
CAGTTCTTTACCCGCGGAAGTAGCTCATTTGGTAGAGCACGACCTTGCCAAGGTCGGGGTGGCCGGTTCGAGCCCGGTCTTCCGCTCCAAAAGTCCTCTCTTTACCAAGAGGGGATTTTTTTTCATCAGCCCTGGTGGTGAAATTGGTAGACACGCAGGACTTAAAATCCTGTGGCCAGCAATGGCCGTATCGGTTCAACTCCGATCCGGGGCACAAGCTTTAAGGCGATCCTTTCGAGGGTCGCTTTTTTTGTGCTCTATTCTTTTTATGAAGGCAGGATAAATATTAATTTACTTTCGCAATAAGCAATTATATCATGTCCACCGAAATAAAATGCCCCAACTGTGGCCACTCTTTCGCTCCTAATGATGCCATTCGTGAAGAGGTAGAAAAAGAACTACGTAGCAAAGCAGCAGAATGGCAACGAAAAAAATCAGAAGAGTTTCAGCAAAAATTAGATGAAGAGAAAAAGCGTCTGCAAGAAAGCTTGGAAGAAGCCACTCGTAAAACGGTGGCTGAAGAGTATGAGAATAAAATGATTCTTTTAGAACAAGTGAATAAAACCAATGAGGAAAAACTAAAAGAAGCGCGTCAACAACAATTGGAATTTCTCCGCAAAGAACAAGAGCTAAAAGTAAAAGAAGAGGAACTGGAACTTTCCTTGCAAAAAAAGCTGCAACAAGAAAGAGAAATTTTAGCCCAAGACCTTCGCCGTCTCGAAGAGCAACGAATTGCCGCTAAAGAAACTGAGTTTCAGCTTCGCATCAAAGAGATGGAAGAAAAACTGGAGACGCAGAAAAAATTAGCCGAAGAAATGAAGCGTAAAGCCGAACAAGGCAGTATGCAATCGCAAGGAGAAGCGCAGGAATTACTATTAGAAGATTTACTGAAAGCCGCTTTTCCTTTCGACACCATTGAAGAAGTTGGCAAAGGAGTCCGAGGGGCTGACTGTATTCAGATTGTGAGAAACAAATTGGCACAGGAGTGCGGTAAAATCATCTTTGAAAGTAAGCGTACCAAAGATTTTTCTCCAGAATGGATTGAAAAATTAAAATCAGATATGCGCAGTCAAGGCGCTGATATAGCCGTGTTAGTAACTCAGGCCTTCCCAAAAGACATGGACCGATTCGGAGAAAAAGACGGGGTATGGATTTGTTCTTTTGCCGAAGTAAAAGCGATAGTGCATTTATTGAGAGACGCGTTGATCAGAGTGTCCTTTGCCTCCAGAAATCAGGAAAACAAGGGGGACAAAATGCAATTGCTCTACGATTACCTGATCAGCAGAGAATTTGCAGAGCAGTGGCAAGCTATCCGCGAGGGTTTCATGAGCATGAAGCTGTCCATCCAAAAAGAAAGAGACGCCATGGAAAAACTGTGGAAGGCCAGAGAAAAACAACTGGAAAAAGTACTGCTCAACGCAGCACATATCCGAGGTTCTATTGAAGGAATTTCAGGAGCCGATGTTAATCTTAATTTACTAGAAGAAAATACCGAGAGCGAAGAGGATTAATTTCTTAACCAGGTAAGCTCCAACCCTTCCAAGGAATGGTAGTTAACGCGCAACAATCTCTCTGAAGGAGTAAAGTTGATCTGCAATTCCTGAGTTGCCAAATCAACATTGACTATTTGTATGTCACGAATAAAATCAATACCAGCCTTGCCCTGCCACTTATAGACCGATTCTTTAGCCGACCAGGCTCTTGTTAGCCATCGAGAAGCTAAAGCACCTCTCTGCAAGTCAGACAGACCTGCAATCTTTTGAATGACGGCTTGCTCTTGATCTGATAAAAACTTATGACGAATACGGAAGATTCTGTCACCTGAAGCCTCCAGATCTACCCCGACACTACCCTTTTCCGAAACAATAGCCGCCGCAAAGTCACCACAATGAGAAAGGGAAAAATGAAGACACTCTCCAGACAAATAAGGCTTACCCGATTCCGAGATTTGGAGCTGGTGATAGGGGAAACCTGGGTGTAGGGCATTCAAAAGATAACGGGCTGCAACATGCCGTAACCGAACCTGCGGGTGAAGAATATTACTGGAGTCGGGCACGGTGGTCTCAAAGAAGTCCAAGGGTTCTACAATCTTCCAAACAGCCAATTGAGGCCCTTCTAAAAATGAGTGTTGAAAAATAATCGGCATAGTGGGCAGAAACCTTTTTATTTTGCCGTAAATCAAAACGAATATACAACTATGATTCTCTCAGACACCAGAATCCTGGAAGAAATGGAAAAAGGTACCATCAAGATCACCCCCTTCCACCGCGATTGTCTGGGGAGTAACTCTTACGATGTGCATTTGGGTAAAACACTAGCCACCTATACTGAGCACATGATTGATGCTAAAAAACACAATACCATTGACTACTTTGAAATTCCTGACGAAGGAATCGTTTTATATCCTCATATTTTTTATTTAGGTGTAACAGAAGAGTACACAGAAACGCATGCACATGTACCCTTTCTAGAAGGAAAGTCTTCCACAGGAAGACTCGGTATCGATATTCATGCCACCGCAGGTAAAGGTGATGTGGGTTTCTGCGGTAACTGGACCTTGGAGATCTCCGTAAAGCAACCTGTGAAAGTATACAAAGGAATGCCCATTGGTCAGTTAATTTATTTTCCGGTAGAAGGACCCATCCAGGTTGCGTATAACCAGAAGAAAAATTCTAAATACAGCAACCAGCCTGACAGACCGGTAGAGAGTATGATGTGGAAGAACAAATTTTAAGGCAATACTACAGCGCTTCCCATCCCATTTTACGCACCCAGGCCAATAACCATCCGGTTACTTGTCCATAGCTTTTTTTACCCTGCGGCTGTTGGTTGGCTTGTAAAAAATAATCGTACCCTACCGTTACCCATTGCTCAATGGGAGTTTGATAGCGTTGATAAAACTTACGTAGCGTAACGATATCTTTTTTTACCAGCGTCGAAGCGTTGGCACGAATTTGATGAGCACGGGCAGAGTCTGCAAAATACAACTGCGCATGCGCATAGAGATACATGTCCAGATACGTGGAATAACGAAAGAAATTTGAAGGATGTTCTTTGGCCGCTAAATACCCTACAAAATTGGCTTCACTCTCTTTGGCATACCCTAACTGATGCGCCAGTTCATGAGAAGCCACAAAAGGTTGCACAAAAACCGGAATGGTGGTATTTACCTGTCCCTCCCCTGAAAAGGGGTTATAGTATCCTTGAAAGCCCAGGTAATTACCCGCATAACTGTACAAAGAAGGCTTGAGTGATTGTTGTGTGTACTGCATAAAAGGATGGGTCAAGGCCAACTTTTCATAGCCCTCTACTGTTTGTGAAAAGAGATTTCTTTTTTTATGCAATTCTTCTCTAATGCCTGCTTCTTCTTTGTCGCGATAATAGTTTGCTTTTTCAATTAACAAAGTGGTGAGCGTATCTAATTCAGCAACTGTGGCACTGTCCGGACGTATTCCTAATTGATGACCAATCCCCTGTCTATTGTAATTAAGTCCCCAGAGTAAATTGAAAAAAACATAGAGAAAAAGAAATACAAAAATGAATTGTTGGAGTCCGCTAACCCAATAAGCACGGTCTACTTTTTTCCTCCAGAGATCTTTAATGAGCCATCCGGTTTTAAAAATAATCAGTAGTATAATAGCTCCATAAAAAATATCGCCTATACTTAAAGGCAGCCATCCAAGGACCCATCGTAACCTCTGAGCCAAAATCGGATAAAATCCATAAGTATAATACTTTTCAACAAACTCCGGGTAGGCCGACATTATACGAATTGGAATAATCAGCAGTACTAAAAGCACCCATGCCCAGTACTTCATAAGGCGTCTGAAAAGTTTTGCCAAAATTCCTCTCCCCCGATCCGAGTTCATCCACTTCATTTTCAAGCTATTAGGGTTATAAAATCGGTTTAAAAATAGGAAAAATATGCCTAGTAATTTCCAAATAATTCCCTACCTTTGCGCACGCTGAAAAGTTGTCCTATGAGCAGGCGCCGTGAGTTCGATATTGCCTTCGTGGGGTTAAAACCTGGTGTGCATGAGTTCAATTACACAATCAGCGACAAGTTCTTTGCCGAGTTTCAAGAGCAGGATTTTCGTAACTGTAAAGCGAACGTAAAATTTCTGTTGGAGAAACAGACTAGCTTCATGCTACTCACCTTCGAAATTGGAGGAAGCCTTGAAGTTACTTGCGATCGTTGCAACAGCAACTTACCGTTGGAACTTTGGGATGAATTCAAGATGACCGTGAAAATAGTAGAGGAGCCTGAACTCATGAATGAACAGGAAGAAGATCCTGATGTGTTCTACATTAGTCGTGGCGAAAGTCATTTGAATGTAGAAGCCTGGATCTACGAGTTCATAAACTTGAGTTTGCCTATGCAAAAATCCTGTTCTTATGAAAATATGGAGGGACCTTATTGCAATAAAGCGGTCAAAGAAATGTTGAAGAAAATGGAAGACAGTGTTCCGGAAAAGAAAGAAAATCCGATCTGGAAAGGACTGGACAAATTCAAAGATTTGAAATAAACTATTAAGGACTATTAAAAGTTGATTTATGCCTAATCCAAAACGCAGCCACAGCCAACAAAGAAGCGCTAAGCGTCGTACACACTATAAAGCTAGTGAGGTTACCCTTACTCAAGACAACACTACCGGTGAAACACATTTGCGTCATCGTGCCCATGTTAGTGAAGGAAAACTTTACTACAAGGGGAAGCTGGTAGCTGAAAAAGCGCCATTGAAAGCCTAATTAAGGTTCTTCTACGTAATTTGTCAATTCCAAATTCAGGTATGTTATCTTACCGGAGTTTGGAATTTGTCATTTAAAATTGTGCTATGGTAATTGGAATTGACATGATGGGTGGTGATTACGCTCCCCTTGAGGCAGTAAAGGGCGTTAAGACTTATTTGGAGACGTACCACAACACGATCCTCTGCTTAATCGGAGATGAGTCACAAATAAATCCTTTGCTGAAAGAACAGGGAATTTCTTCTCCTCGCGTGCAAGTTGTGCATGCCCCTGAGAAGATTGACATGCACGAGCATCCCACCAAAGCCTTGAAAGAAAAACAACAATCCTCTATTGCGATTGGATTTGGGTTGTTGGCCAAAGAAAAAATTGATGCATTTCTGAGCGCTGGCAATACCGGCGCTATGCTAGTGGGCACTCATTTTAGCATAAAGCCTCTGGAAGGTGTGCTGCGTCCTACCATTTCTACCATTATTCCTAAACAGCAAGGAGGAACAGGTCTGCTACTCGATGTTGGACTGAATGCGGATTGCAAGCCAGAACAACTCAACCAATTTGCTATTATGGGATCTGTTTATGCGAAATTGATTCTGGGTATTGAAAATCCCAAAGTAGGATTACTCAATGTGGGGGAAGAAGAAGGAAAAGGAAATCAATTGACACAAGCCACCTATCCCCTTCTCAAAGAAAATGCAAAGGTCAATTTCATTGGTAATATTGAGGGGCGGGATGTGTTAACGGACAAGGCTGACGTAATGGTATGTGACGGCTTCACCGGTAATATCGTTTTAAAAATGGCAGAATCTATCTATGATATTGCCATTGAGCAAAAGCTCAACAACCAATATTTCAACCGCTTCAATTTTGAAAACTACGGAGGAACTCCTGTCCTTGGAGTCTCTAAACCCGTTATCATCGGACATGGCATCTCCGGGGAGCGCGCCTTTGTGAACATGATTCACCTGGCAGAGCAAATGGTAGTTAAAGATGTAATGGGACAATTAAGTAAATCGTTGCAGGCATAAAAGTCTAACAACAATTGAATACCCCAAATAAAAAAGCCGTCGAATGACGGCTTTTTTAGTGATCCCGCTGGGACTCGAACCCAGGGCCCCAACATTAAAAGTGTTGTGCTCTACCAACTGAGCTACGAGATCAACCTCGTTTTTGGGAGTGCAAAAATAAGTCTCGTATCCGTTTGTACCAAAACTTTTTAGATACACTTATCAACTCGTTTTCTTCATTTTTTAAAGTAGGTTTGTATAAACTGGTATATGGAGCAGTCCTTTAATAATAAAGTGGTCGCTATCACCGGGGGCACCGATGGCATCGGAAAGGCACTGGTACAGGCCATGCTGGCAAAAGGAGCCACCGTAGCTACCTGTGCCCGAAATCAAGATAAACTTTACCAACTTCAAACGGAAAATGCCGGAGCTCCCCTTCTGACCGTAGTGGCCGACGTAAGTAAAGAAAATGATTGTCGTCATTTTATACAGAGCACTATACAAGCTTTTGGAAAAATCGATATCCTGATCAATAATGCAGGTATTTCGATGCGCGCCCTGTTTGCTGATGCCGAAATAGAAGTGATCCGCAAACTGATGGATGTAAATTTCTACGGCGCCCTCTACTGCACAAAATATGCCCTCGACTCGATCATCAAACAAAAAGGGGTGATCGTCGGCGTTTCTTCTATTGCGGGCTACCGCGGGCTACCGGGACGAACGGGGTATTCGGCCAGCAAATTCGCCTTACAAGGCTGGTTAGAATCGCTTCGCACCGAAATGCTCCACCAGGGAGTGCATGTGATGTGGGTATGCCCAGGCTTTACCACATCGAACATTCGCCAGGCTGCCCTCAATGAAAAAGCCGAGGCCCATGGAGAAACTTCAATGAACGAAGAAAATATGATGTCCGCAGCAACCTGTGCCGGTCACATTATCAAAGCAATTGAAGATCGAAAGCGCACCCTGGTGCTGACCTTCACCGGGATCAGGACCGTTTGGATGAATAAACTTTTTCCCCGCCTGAC
>JBMSWW010000083.1:0-6790 GCA_049425065.1 Chitinophagaceae bacterium | reverse complement strand
CGGCAGGTTTGTGTACTACCATTAATGAGGCGTCCTCGTACACAATATTGAGATCCATTTTTTCCGGCGCCACATCCGTTTGCTCTGGACTCATGTCCGAATAAATAATAATATGGTCGTAGGGTTTGATTTTGTAATTAGGCTTTACAGCCTGGCCATTCACCTGTACCATTTCTAGTTCCATAGCCTGTTGTAATTTATTGCGACTGGCTCCTTCAATGCGGTTGGCTAGAAATTTATCAATGCGAAGGGGTTCCTGCCCTTTATCTACTACCAAGCTAAATCTCTCATAGAGATCGTCACTACTCGCTTCGTTGATATCCAGGTCATCTTTATTCATGGGGGATAAAGGTAAAGCTTCCCGCATTGTTGGTAACTTTGCTTTCATGTCGCAACAAGTATTATTCCGGGATTTGGGTCATATGGAATACCAGCAGGCCTGGGATCTTCAAGAGGAATTGCTTCGTCAAAATATTGAATGTAAAAAAGAGGGCAAACCCACTACTCATTACCTGCTGTTTGTGGAGCATCCTCCGGTATATACCTTGGGTAAGAGTGGAAAACGTGAGCATGTGTTGATTGGCGAAGAGGAGATGCGTGAACGAAAAATAGAGTATTATCAAACTAATCGTGGGGGCGACATTACCTATCATGGTCCTGGTCAGTTGGTGGGATATCCCATTTTTGATTTAGAACATTTCTATACTGACATTGGACGATACTTGCGAGAATTAGAAGAAGTAATCATTCTCACCCTGGCTGATTATGGATTAAAGGGGGAAAGATCCAAAGGAGAAACTGGTGTTTGGCTGGATCCGGAACTACCTGGAAGAGCTCGTAAAATTTGTGCCATGGGAGTTCGATGTAGTCGTTGGGTAACGATGCACGGCTTTGCCCTGAATGTACAAACAGATCTCTCTTATTTTGGACACATCGTGCCCTGTGGTATTGTAGATAAATCGGTTACCTCCTTGGAACAGGAACTTGGTTATAAGCCTAAGGAAGAAGAAGTAAAACAACGGGTTAAGAAAAACTTTGAATCAATATTTCAGATTCATCTACAAGAGTGGCACTAGCCTTTATTCTTTCTCGAGATACAATTTATGTTTCTCGAGAATTCGGTTTTCATCTAACAACTCAAATAGGAACCATCCCCCGTGTAAGAAATTTGTTTTGTCCAATTGGAAATTGGGGGCCGGTAAATTTTTTAGTTCAAATAAGAAACTTTTATCTAGCTCATAAAAACGGATCCGGTATCTGGAGAGACGAGATCGATTGGGCACTTGAATACGAATATTCCCATCAGGATGTGTATATACATACAAAGAGGGTGCATAAGCATTGGGCTCTCCCTGGGGTGTAACTACCGTAGGAACTTTTGCAGAATCGCCGGTTCGGATATTTTCTAAACGAATAACAATAGGAGCTGCTTTTTTTAATTGATCCACGGGCAGCGGAGAGCTAGTCTCATTAATGGCCTCTTCTTCTTGCCTAATTTCTTTGGGGGTCGAAGTTGTATTTCTTGGATTAGCGAATGCGCTATCTTTTTTGAAATCTTTTATGGTGACTTGATCCAAGCTTGCCCCTGCATTAATTGGTTCTATTTTCTTTTTATTTGTAGCTGGAGTAGTAGGGGAAGGCGCTACCTCAACAGGTGCTTTTGAGGGTTGTTTGGCTGCAGTGAAAACATAACGGCCATTATCCAGCAAAATATACAGGCGGTAGAACATGTGATCATTCACCGCTTTGCTGTCTGCAAAACCGTTTTGTTTAGAAGTGGGGTCGGGGACTGTCAGAATACTCTTGTACCCCCTCAGACTATCAAAAGATCGCTGAATAGTGATCTGGGCAGTATAAGGATAATTATTAGTCCAGCTAATTACGTAACGGTTATTGCCAATGTCTTGCACCTTGAAATTGGGAAGAGTGTCTTGCGCAGATGATTTTGTGGCAACCCCAAATCCAATCAGCAAGAATATTAGGGATGATAGTAGGTGAAGGCTAAACATCTTTCTGGGTTCCAACAAAGATAAGGTGTAGGAGGAGGGAATTGAGTATTAGAATCGTAAGGTATTGGTAGCTAGGGATCGATTCCCTTGTAAGCCGCCACTATGTATGATCAGTAGCTTACTATTTTCAGGAAAATAATTTTTCTTAATAAGATCATTTACAGCAAAGCAAAGCTTTCCGGTGTATACAATATCGGTGGGGATGTTGGTTTCCAGATACCATTGATTCATGAAATCCAGCAGACCCTGAGGATGTTTTGCATAGCCTCCCCATTCGTATCCGGGAATTAAGTTCCAGTTTTCATTGGGTCTAACTAATAATTTTTTTACAGCTTGGTCAAGTGCCTTGCTTCCTTTCAACACCGGAATACCAATTACTTGGGTAGTGGTAGGCATAGCATTAAGAATGCCCGCCATCATAGTACCAGTTCCCACGGCACAAATTATATGCGTGAAATCTTTTGACTGAAATAAGTTGGCAATGGTAGAAGCGCCTTTAGCTCCCAGCGCGCTGTATCCTCCTTCTGGAATTTCCCAATCATCTTGAGAGAGTAGACCAGTAGGGATGATTCGTTGCTGATAATTTTCTCGAGTCAAAAAACAGAACTGCATACCCATCTTCTCGGCTTCCTGCAAGGTGTTTGAAAAATTAGTAGGTTTTTCTCCTCTAATAATTCCTAACGATTGTAATCCCATTAGTTGGCAGGCAGCTGCTGTGGCTAATATATGATTTGACCAAGCGCCTCCCCAAGTAATAATCCGTTTTTTGTTTTGCTGAACGGCTTCTTTTAAATGGTATTGGAGCTTATACCATTTATTGCCTGACACGATAGGATGCAGTTGGTCTAGTCGTAAAATAGTTAAGGAAAGGCGGGTTTTATTATGGAGTAAAAGAGAAACCTCTTGAATGCTGACGCGATCGTGTTGTAGCTCTTGCATCGGTGATGGCGAAAATACATGTAATTTAGCTGCGCAAAATTTATCCTATGAAGCCCACTTTGGTAATCTTGGCGGCCGGCATGGCCTCCCGCTATGGAAGTATGAAGCAAGTGCAGTCTTTTGGCCCTGACGGGGAGACTATCATGGACTACTCCATATACGATGCTATCAGAGCCGGTTTTGGGAAAGTAGTTTTTATTATTCGTAGTCAATTTGCGGATCAGTTTCGTGCCATCTTTGAACCAAAGTTGAAAGGGCGTATTGAAACAGCCTATGTGTATCAGGAAGTAGATCTTTATACAAATGGATACGCTTTCCCCTTAGAGCGTTCCAAGCCATGGGGAACAGCCCATGCGGTACTTTGCGCCAAGGAAGTGGTTAAGGAGCCCTTTGCTGTAATCAATGCCGATGATTTTTATGGGCGTAATGCATTTGAAGCTGCTGCAACATTTTTAACGGAGCAATGTCATGAAAAGAATTATGCGATTGTTGGATATGATTTAACTACCACCTTATCTGACTACGGTACGGTGAATAGGGGGGTGTGTACCTTGGATGCAAAAGGAGATCTGGCAAGTATCACTGAGCGAATAAATATTGCTAAGAAAGGAAGTGAGATTTATTGCGAGGATGGCTTAACGCCTTTAACGCTTAGCATTGACACCAAAGTGTCAATGAACTTCTGGTGTTTTCACCCTTCTTTTTTTAACTATACTGAGCAGCAGTTTGCCGATTTCTTAGCGCAACATGGGCAGCAATTAAAATCAGAATTCTTTATTCCACTGGTGGCTGACAGTTTTATCAAGTCTGGAGGTATGGTGAAAATTGTACCTACCACGGCACATTGGTTTGGAGTAACCTATAAAGAAGATGCACCCTTTGTGGAAAAAAGCTTACAAGCGTTAATAGCTAAGGGGGTATATCCCCATGCGCTATGGTCCTAGTTTACTTTGACCATATAAACATAGTCCTGCACTTTTTTCACTTGTTCTGTTCGATCAAGACCATTTAAGTTGGTGCGGGTGTTTACTTTAATGGAAGTAGTCTTGTCTTGTTTTTTTAAGGAATCCAAGACGCTGAATATATACTTGCTTTGTACTGCGAAGGCAAAACCCTCTGTATTGGTTTGTCTGCCATTCAATATACCAATCACTTCACCTTTTCTGTTTAAGATGGGGCTTCCACTGTTTCCGCGATTAGCAGCAATTTCAATTTGACAACTAAGCGTGTCTCCATTATAACCCGTTCTGGCACTTAAATAGCCCTGCCCATATACAATTTCATTGCGGGGGAACCCAAGTGTGAATATAGGCTCTGCCAAACGGGCTGTTTGTTTACTGATAGAGTAGGGTAGTGAGCTATAAGGCTTGAAATTGGCATCGTCAATTTTAAGAATGGCCATATCCTTGGAGGGGTCAATGTGAACAACCTTCACTAAGTAGCCTCCTCGGTTGTTTTGAATTACAATTTGCTTTGCATTCTCTACAACGTGCGCATTGGTCACTAAATAGCCTTTTGGGTCAATTATGAAACCTGTTCCCCCGGTAGTGAATGCGATATCAGAAGGAATGGAACTGTTTTTTTTCTTGATCTTATCAATTTCATTAGCCTGGCGGCGAGTTTTGTCCTCCAGCTGATTGTATTTTTTGTTGAGCTCTTCGAATTGTGATTTAGGAGAAGCGGGAGATAAAAATAATACCAATGAGCTGAGGGTTAGCGTAGTGATCACTGCAATAGAGGCTGCAATGGCGCTTACTTTTTTATATCGATTCCATAAGTAGATAACCTTGGCTTTCCCGTTCAGTTTGGCGGAATTTATTTTTACTTGCTCTGCCAGATCCGTGTGTACGTCATGCAATAAAGTGCGAAACTTTTTCCATTCTCCGAAGCGGTTCATTTGTTGAAGGAAGAAAGTATGCTCTACTACCAATTGATCAACATCTGAATTTGTTTTTCTCAGTTGTTCGAAATGTACTCGTTCATCAGGGCTCATTTCGCCTCTGATATATCGTTCTATTGCATCAACTAATTTCAGATCACTCATGGTCTAACCCGTTTTTATAGTGACTGAAGAAGATCTTTTTCAACCGCATCAGACACTTATACTTCTGTGTCTTGGCATTGTCCGCATTCGTGTAGCCAAAGGCGGTGGCAATAACCTGCATATTCTGCTTCTTCAGATAAAAAGCCTCTAGCAAGCTTTTACAGGGTTCCCCCAAACTGCTTATGGCCTTCTCCATCATTTCAAATTCAGCATCCCTTTTTTCATGCCCTTCTATTTGGTCGTCCACCGGGATGGTAGGTTCCAGATCGTCGCCTGCCGGCATAAATCGACTTGAATGGTGTAATTTCTTTAACCAAAGTCGTTTGCTGACTGAGTATAAATAAGTTCTAATCTGGCAATTCAGCTCAAAGGAACCTGACCGGACTTTCTCATAAAGCACTATCAGTGCTTCTTGAAAGATGTCTTTGGCATCATCAGATGAACCGTTATTATTGATTATCAGCGACTGAATAGTATTGAAGTGATTTTTATAGATCGCTTCAACCGTTTTTTTGTCGCCGTTTGCCAGCCCTTGGAGCAGGCTTTGTTCAATAATTTCGGATTTCACAGTCCCTTCTAGGTTTTAATACAGGAAATTAAAAATAGTAACCCTGAACGGTTTCTAAAAAAAAATTGCGATAATGGGTTACCTTTTACTGAAATCGGTATAAATTCGCGAAATATTTCACAAAACAAAAAAACAAATCCAAATGAAGAAGTTTTTTGCAATCGCCTTCATCGCTGCTACTTTGGTAGCTTGTAATGGTGGTGGAGAAGCTACTCCTGCAGCTGACACAACTGCAGCTCCTGCTGTTGACACAACTGCTGCTGCTGTTGACACAACTGCTGCAGCTGACACAACTGCTGCTGCTGCTGAGGCAACTGCTCAGTAATCTCAATTGCGCAAGTAATTGCCGAAGGCCGTTCCCCCGGGAACGGCTTTCTTTTTGTATCTTCGTTTCACTATCATGCATACATTTCAAGAATTAGGCCTTAAAACTGAGTTATTAGAGTCCATTCAGGCCTTAGGATTTTCAACCCCTACCCCCATTCAGCAGAAAGCGATTCCAGTTTTATTGGAAGGGACCCGTGACTTTATCGGACTGGCCCAGACGGGTACCGGTAAAACGGCTGCCTTTGGCCTTCCACTTTTGCAATTGTTAGACCAAGAGGCTATGTACCCGCAAGCCCTGGTCATTTGTCCCACCCGTGAGCTTTGTCTTCAAATAACCAATGACCTGGCAAAATTTGAAGGAAAGAGAACCCGAGTTAAAGTAACGGCTGTATATGGAGGCGCCTCAATTACGATGCAGATCCGAGATTTGAAAAGAGGGACGCATATCGTAGTGGCAACGCCCGGTCGTTTAATCGATCTAATAGAAAGAAAAGCCATCAAGCTGGATCAAATTGAATATGTGGTTTTAGATGAAGCTGACGAAATGCTGAACATGGGCTTCCAAGAGGATATTGAATTCATCTTACAAAATACACCCGCACGCGAAAGTACCTGGTTGTTCAGCGCCACCATGCCTCCTGAGATCAGAAAGGTAAGCAAGAAGTATATGGAGAGTCCTGCTGAAGTGACTATTGGTAAAGTGAATGCAGGAAATGCTAATATCGATCACCAATATTATATTACGCAGCATCATAATCGTTATGAAGTACTGCGTCGCATTATCGATTTTAATCCGGATATATTCGGCATTGTGTTTGCTCGCACTAAGTCTGACACGCAGGAGATTGCAGAAAAGTTAACTCGTGAAGGATATGATATTGATGCTATACACGGAGACCTCAC
>JBMSWW010000082.1:0-6859 GCA_049425065.1 Chitinophagaceae bacterium | reverse complement strand
TACAAGTAGTAGCCCAGCCATCGGCTATTGCCCCGATTAACCCCCACCACTATACAATAGAAAAAAAGGTAGTGGCTACATATGGAGCAGTGGTTTCTGCCCATCCTTTGGCTAGTGAAGTAGGACTCATGATCTTGAAAAAAGGTGGCAATGCCATCGATGCTGCTATTGCCACACAGTTGGCGCTGGCTGTGGTATACCCCAATGCAGGCAATTTAGGGGGAGGAGGTTTTTTAGTAGCCCAATTAAAAGATGGAAAACAATTAGCCATTGATTATCGTGAAAAAGCACCTGGCAAAGCACACAGGGACTTATACCTAGAACCAGATGGCAATGCCAATACCCATAAAAGTCAATTTGGACATTTAGCGGCAGGTGTACCAGGAACTGTAGCCGGACTATTCACTTCTCTACCCTATGCAAAACTACCCTTCCCTATGCTAATCGCCCCTGCCATTGAATTAGCAGAAAAAGGATTTACCATCACTGCAGGAGAGGCCAGAGGACTCAATGCCATTCAGGAGGACTTAAAAAAATATTGTACGGCTCCCACTGCTTTTATAAAAGAAGACGGATGGAAAGCAGGAGACACCTTGATACAATTGGATTTGGCCGCTACTTTGAAGAGAATGAGCAAAAATGGCAAGGCGGGATTTTATGAAGGAGAAACTGCTCGATTAATAGAAGAAGAAATGAAAAGAGGAGGCGGTATTATTACCAAAGAAGATTTAAAAAATTACCATGCTGCTTCAAGAGCACCGCATAAATTTACCTACAAAGGATACACTATTATTGGAATGCCGATGCCCAGTAGCGGAGGAGTGTTACTGCACCAGATGATGAAGATGGTAGAGCATCGTAATTTATCATCTATGGGATTTCATTCTCCGGCCGCCGTACAATTAATGACGGAGGTGATGCGCAGAGCTTACGCAGACAGAGCTGCTTATATGGGAGACGCTGATTTTTATAAAGTGCCTGTGAAAGCTATCACCAGCGACGAATACCTTAAAAAAAGAATGGAGAATTACTCCTCTACAGCAGCAACTCCCAGCACTACCATTCAACCGGGAATTCTTATTGGTACTGAGAGTGAGGAAACCACGCATTTAAGTGTTATGGACAAAGAAGGAAATGCGGTAGCCGTAACAACCACGCTTAATAATTCTTATGGAAGCAGAACCGTAGTAGGCGGCGCAGGTTTTATTCTCAATGACGAAATGGATGATTTCAGTGTGAAGCCAGGCGTTCCTAATATGTACGGTGCGGTAGGCGGAGAAGCCAATGCCATTCACCCTGGCAAACGTATGTTAAGTTCCATGACACCTACCCTCGTCTTAAAAAATGGAAAACCTGTTATTGTAGTAGGTACCCCAGGAGGAACTACCATCCCCACACAGGTTTTTCAAACACTGATTAATATTTTAGAATATAACCTCTCCACTGAAGAGGCTGTATACAAACCTAAGTTTCACCATCAGTGGCTACCCGATGAAATGATCGTAGAAAAAGGTTTCCCTGCTGAAACTAAGGTTACTCTTCAAACCATGGGCTACCAATTTGGAAAAGAGAGAAGCGGTATCGGGAGAACTGAAATTATTCGTGTTCTACCCGATGGAAAACTGGAAGCGATCGCTGATAAACGTGGAGAAGACTCGGCAGCTGGTTACTGAGCCACTATTTCATTTTGAATCCTTCCAGGAACTTCGTATTGAAGTCTCCACTACGAAAACGCTCATCTTGCATTAATTGCAGATGGAAGGGAATAGTAGTTTTTACTCCTTCAATCACGTATTCACTTAGCGCACGATACATCGTCTGAATAGCTTCTTGACGAGTTTGTGCCACGGTAATCAATTTTCCGATCATAGAGTCGTAATAAGGCGGAATCACATAGCCAGCATACACATGACTATCTACCCTTACTCCATGACCACCAGGTTGATGCACCACAGTGATTTTGCCAGGTGAAGGACGGAAATCATTATAAGGATCTTCTGCGTTGATGCGACACTCGATAGAGTGCATTTGCGGATAATAGTCTTTACCGGAAATGCGATGACCGGCCGCAATTAAAATTTGTTCTTTGATCAAATCATAGTTGATTACCTCCTCAGTAACACAGTGTTCCACCTGGATACGGGTATTCATCTCCATGAAATAAAAATTACGATGCTTATCTACCAGAAATTCAATAGTACCCACACTCTCATAATTAATGGCAGCTGCTGCTTTCTTGGCCGCTTCTCCCATCTTATAACGAAGTTCCTCAGTCATAAAAGGAGAAGGAGATTCTTCCAACAGCTTCTGGTGTCTGCGCTGAATGGAGCAATCTCTTTCACTTAAGTGACATACATTTCCAAATTGGTCACCCGCCACTTGAATTTCAATATGGCGAGGCTCTTCTACAAATTTTTCCATGTAGATGCCGTCATTTTTAAATGACGCTAACGCTTCTGCCTTCGCAGTATCATATGCTTTTTCCAATTCGGCTTCTTCCCACACAATACGCATACCCTTTCCGCCCCCACCAGCGGTTGCTTTCAAGATTACTGGATATCCCATTTCACGGGCCAATCCCTTTCCCTCCTCAACGCTTTGTAATAAACCTTCCCCCCCGGGAACTACGGGAACACCAGCTTTGATCATGGTTTCTTTGGCTGTAATCTTGTCGCCCATAGAATTAATCATCTCTGGGGTAGGCCCAATAAATTTAATTCCATGCTCGTTACAGATACGAGCAAAGCGAGCATTCTCTGCTAAGAAACCATACCCTGGGTGTACAGCATCTGCGTTTGTTATTTCAGCAGCTGCCATGATATTGGCAATGTTCAAATAGGAATCACTGCTTTGCGGGCGTCCTATACAAACGGCCTCATCTGCAAAACGTACATGTAAACTATCTCGATCTGCAGTGGAATATACCGCCACTGTTTTGATACCCATCTCACGGGCAGTTCTAATTACACGAAGGGCAATTTCACCGCGATTGGCGATCAATATTTTCTTGAACATAATTAGCGATTAAAGGCTATCAATAGGTTCTTATCAAGCTGGCTCTACGAGGAAAAGAGGCTGGTCGTATTCTACAGGAGAGGCATCCTCTACCAGTACTTTTACTATACGTCCTTTTACCTCACTTTCAATTTCATTGAATAGCTTCATGGCCTCAATAATACAAACCACAGAACCAGGAGCAACATCCGACCCAACTTCCACAAAATTGGGCTTATCGGGAGAAGACTTGCGATAGAAAGTCCCAATCATAGGACTCTTGATAGTAATTAAATTATCAGTAGGAGCTGCCGCCTTGGGTTTATCAGCCGGAGCCTCAGGAGCAGATGCTGCTGGTGCAGCCACAATAGGTGTCGGCGCTGTCTGCATAGGTGCTGTTGCAACCACCTGTGTTACCTGATCTTCTTTTTGCTTAACCGTTATTTTGAAATCCTTTTGCTCGATGGACACCTCACCAATATTGGATTTGTTGACCATCTTGATCAATTCCTGAATCTGTTTAAAGTCCATGTTTTTCAATTTAGTGGGTTTTACTTTTAAACCTTAATTGGAGCAGCTAAGGTAAGGCAAAGCATGTCTGAGATTATTCATTTTAGGCCAATTTTTATCGTTTTTTCACTAAAAAACTGGATTTTTTATAAAAAAAAGCCCAAAATCTAAAGATTTCAGGCCTTTTTAGAAAAGTATCGAAAAAGGAGGTTTTTACTTCACGCGCTCAACGTACTCCCCTGTTTTGGTGTTGATGCGAATCATTTCACCTTCATTCACAAATAAAGGAACGCTGATGTTTGCGCCAGTTTCAACGGTTGCTGGCTTCAGGGTACGGGTAGCCGTATCCCCTTTCAAACCGGGTTCGGTATAAGTAACCTGTAAAACAATTTTATCAGGAAGCTCCACGGTCATGGGAGCTTCAGTTTCAGTATTGAACAAAACGCTCACCTCTTGGCCTTCCTTCAAGAATTGAGGGGCATCCACCAAAGACTCTTGAACGGCTACCTGCTCGAAAGTTTCGTTGTCCATAAAATTATATCCAGTATCATCTTTATAAAGGAACTGGTAAGCTTTGCGCTCCACACGTACAGGGAAGATGGTGTCTCCGGAGTTCCAGGTTTTTTCGATGGAGCGGTTATTATCTACTCCCTTCAATTTAGCCCAAACCTTAGCCGCTGCACGAGCAGTTTTGTTCTCACCGAATTCTACTACGGTATAAAGACTTCCATCCAGTTTCAAAATTAGACCCCGGCTGATATCGGAGGTAGTTGCCATAATATTAATTTTAGAGGCGGCAAAGATAAGGCAGTGTCCTCTGACAGCAAAACAGTTAACTTTGCAAAAATTTTTTACCATGAAAGTCACTATAGTAGGCGCTGGAGCTGTAGGAGCCACCTGTGCCGATAATATCGCCCGCAAAGAATTGTGTCAAGAACTTGTTTTACTAGACATCAAAGAAGGAATTGCTGAAGGAAAGGCGCAAGATATGATGCAGACTGCCACCCTGCTTGGCTTTGACACACGAATCGTAGGAAGTACTAATGATTATACTAAAACCTCCGGAAGCGATGTTGTGGTAATTACATCTGGCTTGCCTCGTAAGCCCGGTATGACTCGTGAAGAATTAATTGGCGTAAATGCGGGTATTGTAAAAGGAGTTTGCGAAAACATTTTAAAATATTCTCCCAATGCCATCATCATTGTGATCAGCAACCCCATGGATACCATGACCTATCTGGCTCTGCAATCAACAGGTCTTCCCAAAAACAGAATCATTGGAATGGGTGGTACCTTGGACAGCAGTCGTTTTAAGTACCAACTTAGCCAACACTTAGGTTGCAGCCCTGCAGACTTAAATGCGGTGGTGGTTGGTGGACATGGGGATACTACCATGATTCCTTTGATTAGAATGGCCACTTGGAACAGTGTTCCTGTTACTAATTTCCTCACTGCGGAGCAGCAAGAGAAAATTGTAAAAGATACCATGGTGGGAGGTGCAACTCTCACTGCCTTGATCGGAACTTCTGCATGGTATGCTCCTGGCGCTGCTGGTGCTGCTTTAGTAGAGGCGATTGTACGTGATGAGAAAAAATTATTTACTTGCTGTGTAGCCCTCGACGGTGAATATGGTCAAAAAGATATTTGTCTGGGCGTACCTATTACTCTTGGTCGCAATGGTTGGGAAAAGATCATCGACTTCCAATTGAATGAAGCGGAGCAAGCGGCCTTCAATAAAAGTGCAGAGGCTGTACGCAGCATGAATGAAGTATTGAAGACTTTATAATTTTTGTATCCTACTGTAAAAGCCCTTCTCTCGAGAGGGGCTTTTTTATTTCGTGATACGAAAACAATAACGACGCAATCGATTCATAAAATCAAAAGGAGTAGTAGCCTTCGTGATGTCCTGAATATGAACATCAGCTAATGCCGCATAATCCATTTCAAACTTGGTATAGTTGGTGCTGAAGTACAATACACCTTGGGGAGACAACACACGAATAGCATCTTTCAATAGCGCCACATGATCTCGCTGTATGTCCAACACCTCTTCCATTCTTTTACTATTACTGAATGTAGGAGGATCCATTACAATCAGATCAAAAGAGGAAGCTGGTACTTGTTTCAAATACTCTTTTACATCTGCCTGTACAAATGAATACGCATTCCCTGTAAAGCCATTTAAAGCCATATTTCGCTGCGCCCAATCCAGATAGGTGCGGGAAAGATCGACAGTAGTAACCAATTGTGCAGCCCCAGAAGCTGCGTAGACAGAAAAAGAACCGGTATATGCAAAAAGATTAAGTACGCGTTTACCGGCAGATTGACTTTTTACCAACTGACGTGTATCGCGATGATCTAAAAAAAGTCCGGTATCCAAGTAATCAGTCAGGTTCACCCAAAAGTTTAATCCATTTTCGATCACTTCAAAAAAATCACCCGGCTCGTTTTCTGCTTTACGGTATTGACCTGCCCTACCGGGTTTTCGTTGACGAAGTTTGGTATAGATATTTTCTGGTGATACTTCCAACACCTCCACAACTACCTTCAACGATTGTTTAAACCATTGCTCGTGCGCTTCTTCTAGTAAACCATGACGACGTTTGTATTCCGCCACATAGATCCTGTCCCCATAGCGATCTATGCATAATGGAAATTCTGGCAAATCATGATCGTAAATCCGATAGCAGGATAGTTCCTTTTTACGAGCCTGCTTTCCCAAATGGCGGTAAACCTTGGTGAGGCGATTAAAAAACATACTAAAGCGATCTTCCGGCAAGTGATAAAATTTTCACGAATTTAGCTCTTTGAATGTATGCAATTGTAGATATAGAGACCACCGGCTCCTATGCTGCCGCCAACGGCATTACTGAAATTGCCATTCACCTATTTGATGGTAACGAGGTGACTGCCCGTTTTGAAACCCTAGTGAATCCCCTGCAGCCCATTCCAGCCTTTATTCAAAACATGACAGGCATTACCGATAAAATGGTAAGCGACGCCCCTCCCTTTTCGGCTATTGCTGAAAAAGTATATGAATTATTAAAAGGACAGGTATTTGTTGCCCATAATGTACAATTCGATTATTCCTTTGTGAAAGCGCAACTAAAAGCAGAAGGCTTTGAATTGCATACCGCCAAATTATGTACCGTTCGGTTAAGTCGACAAATATTACCCGGACTGCCCTCGTATAGTTTAGGAAAGCTCTGCCGTTCTATTGGTATTGAACTCAATAATAGACACAGAGCAGGGGGTGATACAGCCGCTACTGTGTCTTTGTTTAAAAAACTATTGACAGAGGATCGTCAACATCATATTGCAAAAAGTCTCAAGCGAAATTCAAAAGATCGGAAGA
>JBMSWW010000081.1:0-6978 GCA_049425065.1 Chitinophagaceae bacterium | reverse complement strand
ACATGGATCGGATTTTTTCCGTTGCTGATGAGGATTGGAATAAATTAAAAATGGCTATCAACTGGCTCTATACTTTGCGTGGGATTCCGCAGCTTTATTATGGAACTGAAGTGTTAATGAAGAACCGAAAAACTACCACTGATGCCATGGTGAGAGAAGATTTTCCGGGGGGGTGGCCAGGAGATGCCGCTTCAAAAAATTTATTTACTACAGCAGGCAGAAATGTTCAACAACAAATGGCTTTTACTCATTTCAGTCGGTTGGGGCAGTTTAGAAAAAGTTCATCTGCTATTGGTAGCGGACAGATGATGCAATACATTCCACAGGATGGGTTGTATTTGTATTTCCGCTACGATACTAAACAAACCGTATTGGTAATTGCCAATACGGGTGAAAAGAAGGTAACCCCTAACTGGTCGCTTTACAAGGAGCGAGTAAAAGAATTTACCAAGCTTCGGGATGTGATATCAGGGGCCATATCGTCTTTAGAGGAATTAACGGTTTCTCCTGGTGAGAGTTTTGTTTTTGAATTGCAGCGATAGAAAAATATTTTATGGCAAAAAAAGCCAATTCCTCAGGCGTTATTATCAAGACTTCTTTTCCAAAGGCAAGTACTATTGACACTTCTAACGCTGTCTGGAATTTTTCTATTCTCACAGAGGAAGATATTCGAAATTACCAACTAGGAACTAATTACCGACTGTATGAGAAGATGGGGAGTCAGTCCTTGAAAGTACAAGATACCTGGGGAATATATTTTTGTGTATGGGCTCCCAATGCTACACAGATTTCTATAATTGGAAATTTTAATGATTGGCATTCGGAGTCTCATCTTTTGTATCCTCGGTGGGATCGAAGTGGCATCTGGGAAGGGTTTATTCCCAACTTAGGACTAGGCGAAGTTTATAAATATCATATTCATGGCTATGCCGGACGTCGGTTAGACAAAGGAGATCCTTTTGCTCATTTTTGGGAAAAGCGCCCTAAAACTGCTTCTATTACTTGGGATCTTCACTATTCATGGAAGGATAGCTCCTGGATGAAGAAACGGAAAAAGAAAAATGCGCTGGATGCTCCCTGGAGTATCTATGAATTGCATTTAGCAAGTTGGCAACGTCCGGATAAAAATAATGAAGAGAGTTATAACAGTTATGATTCTATTAGGGAACAGCTGATTCCCTATGTAAAAAAATTAGGTTTCACCCACGTAGAATTGATGCCCGTAATGGAGCACCCCTATGATGGAAGTTGGGGCTATCAGTGTACCGGTTTTTTTGCACCTACTTCTCGCTTTGGAGATCCGCAGGGTTTAATGCGATTAATTGATGCCCTGCACCAAGCGGATATTGGCGTAATTCTGGACTGGGTACCTTCCCATTTTCCCTATGATGCGCATGGTTTATTTAAGTTTGACGGTACGCATACCTATGAATATGCGGACATGAGAAAGGGTTTTCATCCGGACTGGAACAGCTATATTTTTAATTACAAACGAGGAGAGGTAAAGTCTTTTTTAATTAGCAGTGCCCGTTTTTGGTTTGATATTTTTCATATTGATGGAATACGGGTGGATGCGGTTTCCTCAATGTTAAAACTCAATTATTCTCGTAAAGAAGGTGAGTGGGAACCCAATGAATATGGGGGAGATGGAAATTTAGAAGCCATCGCTTTTATAAAAGATCTCAATGAAGCCATTTATCGCGATTTTCCCGGTGTACAAATGATAGCAGAAGAAGCTACTGATTGGCCTGGTATTTCCACACCCACCTGGCAAGGAGGGCTTGGCTTTGGTATGAAATGGATGATGGGGTGGATGCACGATACGCTTGATTATTTTAAACTCGATCCTCTTCATCGTCAGCATCATCAAGACCAATTTTCATTTAGCATGATGTATTTCTATGATGAAAATTTCATGTTGCCATTGAGCCACGATGAGGTGGTACATGGAAAAAGTCCTCTGATTTACAAAATGCCAGGCGATGAATGGCAAAAGTTTGCGAACCTTCGACTGATGTTCACATATATGTGGACTCATCCTGGTGCCAAATTACTTTTTATGGGGGGCGAGTTTGGTCAAACCAAGGAATGGGATTATCGAACTGAATTAAGTTGGGAGCTATTGCAATATGCGTCGCATAGTGGGTTATTGTCTACAGTAGCTGCTTTGAATCATTTGCTGACTGCTAATCCAGCTTTATATGAGCTTCAATTTGATCCGGCAGGATTTGAGTGGGTTGATCTTTCCCATCGAGCTGAATCCGTGATTGCATTTAAACGAAAGGGCCGAAAAAAAGGAAGTGAATTGTTGGTGTTACTCAATCTTACTCCCGTTGTGAGAGATAACTGGATCCTAGAGCTCCAAGGACATCTCTTTAAAAAAGAAATTTTTAATAGCAATGCATTAGAATTCGGAGGTACGGGTGATGTGTTTAATCTGGCTATTGCCCCTGTCGTGATTAATAAAAAAGAAAAAATTTACCAGCTAACAATTCAGTTACCAGCCTTGGGCGCCATCATCCTTAAATGAGTTGCTTTACATTCTTTCAGGCACCTGAATTCCCAATTGACCCATAGAGGAACGGATTACCTGAGCAGTAGTAGCTGCTATCCTTAACCTCAATTGTTTTTTCTCCCCAGACTCTGCATTCATAATGGACAGGGCGGAATAAAAACTATTGAAGGTTTTAGCCACGGAGAATGCATAGATAGCCAGCACCGACGGATTATGTTCACTAACAGCTTGCTCGACTATAGCGGGGTATTGTTCCAATAAAACCACCAACTCTTTTTCTTCTTTCAGTAAACTGTTACCTACAACGCCATCTAAAGAGGGCTTTTCTTTTCGCAATATGGAACTTATTCGAGCATGGGTATATTGAATAAAAGGACCTGTGAATCCTTGAAAATCGATGGATTCCTCAGGGTTAAAAATCATTTTCTTTTTAGGATCCACTCTTAGCAAGAAAAACTTCAACGCTCCCAAGGCAAGTTGCTGATAAAGAGTTTCTAATTCTTCTGGACTAAAGTCTTTCACTTTTCCCAGCTCCTCTGTTTTTTGTCGAGCCACTTTAATCATTTCCTCTACAATATCATCAGCGTCTACCACGGTTCCTTCCCGGCTTTTCATTCGTCCACTGGGAAGTTCCACCATGCCATAACTTAAATGGTAGATGCCATCAGCATAGGATTTTCCTAATTTTTTTAGAATAAGTTGAAGCACTTTCATGTGATAATTCTGCTCATCTGCAATTACATAAATGCTTTGATCATAGCTAAATTCATCAAATTTTTGTTGGGCTAGTCCCAGGTCTTGTGTGATATATACGGAGGTGCCATCCTTACGCAATACCAATTTCTGGTCGAGTCCTTCTTCTGTCAGGTCAATCCAAACACTGCCATCCTCTTTTTTGAAAAATACTCCTTGTTGTAGTCCTTCTTCCACAAACTGTTTGCCTAATAAATAAGTTTTGCTTTCGTAATAAGTTTTTTGAAAATCGGCTCCAATTTTTTGATATGTTTTTTCAAAACCCTCATATACCCAGCCATTCATTGTATTCCATAACTCTAACACATCTGATTTGCCTGCTTCCCAATCTAGTAGCATTTGTTGGGTAGCCTTCATGATGGGAGCCTCTTTCTCGGCCTCTTCTTTGGTCATGCCTCTAGACACTAGATCGCTTACTTCTTGCTTGTACTCATCGTTGAACTTTACGTAATAGTCCCCTACAAAGTGATCTCCTTTTACCTGACGAGTTTTAGGGGTCTCTCCATTAGAAAATAGTTGCCAGGCAATCATGCTTTTGCAAATATGTATACCTCTGTCATTAACTACACAGCTTTTAGTTACTTCATAGCCATTTTGCTTGAGCATTTCCGCTACACTCCATCCTAAAAATATATTACGCAAGTGACCAAGATGCAAAGGCTTATTGGTGTTGGGTGAAGAGTATTCTACCATTACTTTTTTTCCATGAGAAGGGGTAGTGCCAAAGAAGGGATTTTGGAAATTTTTGTTCAAAAATTCAAGCCAGTACTCATCTTTGATCGTTAGGTTCAGAAATCCTCTAATCAGATTGAAGGAAGCGAATAGGGAAGGATGTTCTTTGCAAAGAGCGTCTCCTATTGTTTGACCTAACTCTTCCGGTGATTGTTTTAGCTTTTTCACCAGGCCAAATAATACCAATGTGTAGTCGCCCTCAAATTCTGGTTTCGTGCTATTGATAGTAAGTTCCTCTGTGTCTATCGATTGTTCGTATAGTTTGGTAAGCGTCGTAGCTATCAGGGGTTTTAGGTGGGCAACGATATGCATGAAGGGGAGATTATTTTTTGCAAATGTAATATACCGCTTTGGCATTTGTACTTCTTTCAATTACTTTGCTATTCATGCGAAAACACCTGTACCGCACTGCCAACTGGTTGCTGCCCCTGATTGACTTTTTTTATCCTCTTTTCAAAAAGTTCATGCCTATGCAGACCTTTCGTTATGCAGCCGCTGGGGGAATGAATACCTTGCTAGGTTTTTTAACTTACACTTTGGGCTATACTTATTTTTTTGAAGGACAGATTTATGATGTAGGATTCTATGCTTTCAAAGCGCATAGCGCTTCTTTATTATTGTCGTTTATGGTGACTTTTCCGGTAGGGTTTTTCTTGTCGAAATATGTAGTTTTTTTGGATTCTGCCCTTGAAGGTAAAGTGCAGCTTTTCAGGTACCTGATGGTTTGTCTCTTTAATTTTCTGCTAAACTATTTATTACTCAAGGTATTGGTAGAGCAACTCTATGTGCATGCGGTTCCCGCCCAAATCATTACGGTAGTGATAGTAGTACTCTTTAGCTACCTGGCTCAACGAAACTTTTCTTTTAAAGTGACAGAGAGGCCTCAGAAATTTTAACGGAGAGTAGGCCTTTTGTTATTAAGGAAATTCGTAAAAAACTGGTTCCGGTTTCTACTCTTTTAAGATGCATTTCTCTAACTTTCCCTTCTCCTTTGATGCCTTTGACCCATTCACGATTCATTTCATTTTCTAGTTTTCCCCTAGCGATATTGAAATAGTCGGTTAGTAAAAATGTCGATTTTTGAATGATCTCTTTTTTTAATTTTTCCTGGAATAATTTATCCGTTAGATCTATCAGTTTGTTATTGGAATGAAGGGTAATGTCAGCAGGATTCAATTTAATTTCTTGGCTAGCACTATCATAGATTGGTTTGGCTCGTATATAAGCAATTCCTCGGTCAGCCCCTGAAAAATGAACTTTGAGCAAACAATGTGAGGAGTAGCTGTCTTGTAAAAAAATTGAATCAATTACAAACTTTTTTTGGACGATTCCTTTTTTTAAAACTAAAGGATGACCATTGATTTTACGCTGTAAAATAGAGGTGAGTGAATCATATTGTAATCGAGCTTCTAGTTCTATACTGAAGCCAGGGGCAAAGGAACTTGGTTTTATTGGAGGTAAAGTTTTTGCAGGTAAGGTTTCATTATACAACGTGACAATTGGGTTTGCAGAAAGCCCCACTTGCAAGTAAAGGATATCTTCCTGCGCTTTAAACTGGTTTACATGAATTGATTCCGGACGCAGATAGAAATATCCCATTTCTGAGAAGCTATAGGGAGCCTGTAGTAACTGCCAAATACTATCAAATTGGGGTCGGAAATTTATCAAGGAATAAATCTTGTTGATCTCTTTTTTGGCAAGTATCAACTCTTGCTTGATACCCTTTACCACTTTAGCAGTAATATCCTGTTTCCAGAAGCAAACCTCACATTTACCCTGCGACACCGGTTCCTGCATTTGTAGTTTTAAATTGAGTTGATAACTGGAAAGTAATGAAAGCTGCCCAGTAAATTGTACTCGTATTGGTATTTCTCCCTCTTCAAAACCACAACGGCAGGAGGGTGTCCAACCGGTGATGGGCTTGCCGTTTAAGCAAGCTCTCAAGGCGCCTATCACTTTGATAAATCCCAAAAAACCAAATTGAAATTGATTGCCATTGGCACTTATTTGAAGAGGCCCCCTTCGAAAGGTATATTGGTAGCGTACCTCACATTCCTCCTGTTGCCATGCATCTGGATACCCCTTAGAGGTATAAAAACTGTCAACGGACTTCTCTGCCAAGGCATAAAGTGGCTTTAAATTAATGGTTACTGGAACCATTAGGGTGGAACTGGCAGTGCTTTGGGCTATACCAGCAAACACAAGTGTCAATCCAATAAGCGTCAAAATGAATGTTTTCCTCATAAAATTCCAGCCAAAATTACCTCTCTAAAACAGATTTGGGGGCAGTTTATTGTCAGGACTGACAAAATTTCACTTATTCCGACTCCGGCACAATGATTGACTATTTAAGAGTGAAATTAAAAACAAAAAAAATGGGAAAAATAATTGGAATAGACCTGGGAACAACGAACAGCTGTGTCTCTGTGATGGAGGGTAACGAGCCGGTAGTTATTGCCAATGATGAAGGACGCAGAACTACCCCTTCCATTGTTGCCTTTTTGAAGAATGGAGAAAGAAAAGTGGGTGATCCTGCCAAGCGTCAGGCTATCACCAACCCTCAAAATACAATCTCTTCCGTGAAGCGATTCATGGGACGTCGTTTTGACGAAGTGGGTGAAGAGATCACCCATTGGAGCTATAAAGTTGCCAAAGGAGATAATAACACCGTTCGTATTGACATTGATGGTCGTTTGTACACTCCCCAGGAAATCAGTGCCATGGTTCTTCAAAAAATGAAGAAAACCGCCGAAGATTACTTGGGTCAAGAAATTACCGAAGCGGTGATTACCGTTCCCGCGTACTTCAATGACGCGCAACGTCAAGCTACTAAAGAGGCCGGTGAAATTGCGGGCTTAACAGTTCGCCGTATTGTGAACGAGCCTACGGCCGCAGCGTTGGCGTATGGATTAGATAAAGCACATACTGATAAACGAATTGCGGTATTTGACTTAGGTGGTGGAACTTTTGATATTTCG
>JBMSWW010000080.1:0-7027 GCA_049425065.1 Chitinophagaceae bacterium | reverse complement strand
GCGGAATTCTTTACAAAGAATTTTTACCTACTGTTATTGATAAAAAGATTGTGCGACCTGATGTGATTGAAGCAGCTCGTGCTTCTATGGAAGCGGTTGTTACAGAGGGAACCGCTCGTAGAGCTTTTGAAGGGATGCCTTTTTTAGTGGCAGGCAAAACCGGAACTGCCCTGGTGTCTGATGGAGCCATCAAATATGGGCATGGAGTGTATCAGGCTTCCTTTGTGGGCTATTTCCCGGCTGATAAGCCACAGTATAGTTGTATTGTGGTGGTGCGCACTAAGCCTCATGCGGCTTCTCATTATGGGGGTACGGTAGCAGCTCCGGTTTTTCGTGAAATCGCCACCAAAGTATATGCGTTGTATGTAGATCGTAAAGATCCTTCTTTATTGACCCCTCAGCGTGATAGTTCCTTCTACTATTATGCAGGCTATGGTCCTGACATGAAACAAGTGTATCGGTCACTAGGCTTGTCTTATGCAGATTCTTTGCGTCAAGAAACTTGGGGTAAGGCCTATGCAGAAAATGGAAAGGCGGTATTAAAATCACAGCCTCTTCGCAACAAAGTAATGCCCAATGTAAAAGGCATGGGGCTTAAAGATGCATTGTTTCTATTGGAAAATATGGGGGTGAAAGTACAAGTGAAAGGAAAAGGAAGAATTACATCACAATCAGTGGCTCCTGTAACTGCAGTGGACAGTCCCCTGCAGGTTGTTTTGGAGTTGAGTTTATAAAAAAATAATATGCAACTGCGCGAATTATTAAACGGAGTAGAAGTGAAAAGGCTGGTAGGGGATCTTGCGGTACAACCCTTGCAGCTTACCACTAATTCGTTGCAGGTAGTCAAAGATTCTTTATTTATTGCAATTCGTGGTTCACAACAAGATGGTCACTCCTTTATTAAAGACGCAATTAACAAAGGTGCCACAGTGATTGTGTCGGAAGAGCCTGCAGTAGCTGTTTCAAATTCTATAGTGCATGTACAAGTTGTTGATACAGCTTCCGCAGCTTCTTTGATAGCTTGTAATTTTTATCGACAACCGAGTAAAGAATTAAAAGTAGTTGGGGTAACAGGCACTAATGGAAAAACTACCATCGCCACCTTACTTTATAAGCTCTTTACAAAATTGGGATATACCTGCGGGTTGATCAGTACTGTGGAGAACCGTATTGGGGAAGTAGTAGTGCCTGCTACGCATACTACTCCTGATGCTTTGTCGTTACAGGCCTTGCTTCGTCAGATGGTAGAAGCAGGTTGCACGCATGTATTTATGGAAGTAAGTTCTCATGCTCTTCATCAGCATCGGGTAACTGGAGTAGAGTTTACTGGTGCCATCTTCAGTAATATCACGCATGATCATTTGGATTATCACAAAACATTTGAAGAATATATCCGCGTAAAAAAATCACTCTTTGATCAACTATCAGAAAATGCATTTGCCTTAAGTAATGCTGATGATAAGAGAGGAAAGGTGATGTTACAAAACACAGCGGGTAAGAAGCTCTACTATGCTATAAAGACCTTAGCTGATTACAAAGGAAAAATATTAGAAAACGGACTAGAAGGTTTGTTAATCAATGTGGATAATACTGAGGTACACTTTCGACTAATTGGGGCTTTTAATGCCTACAATCTGCTGGCCGTGTATGGAGCGGCTCGGGCTTTAGGAGGAGGTAAAATGGAAATACTCACAGCACTTAGCGAGATTTCTGGTGCCCCCGGTCGTTTTGAATGTTTGATTTCTCCTAATGAGAAAGTACTAGTGATTGTTGACTATGCACATACGCCCGACGCGTTATTGAATGTATTGACTACTATTAAGCAGTTACGTACCGGTGAACAGCAGATTATTACGGTAACGGGATGCGGGGGAGATCGTGATCGCGCTAAGCGTCCCTTGATGGCCGCTGCGGTTTGTGCACACAGTGACCGGGTCATTTTTACAAGTGATAATCCACGTAGCGAAGATCCGGCAGCTATCATTCGTGATATGGAAGAAGGAGTTTCGGCTGCTGATCGTAGAAAGTACATTCCGGTATTGGATAGAAAAGAGGCTATTAAGGCGGCATTGGTGATGGCGCGTCCGCAGGACATTGTGTTGGTAGCGGGGAAGGGACATGAAACCTACCAACTGGTGAAAGGTGAAAAACAACATTTTGATGATCGGGAAGAAGTTAAAAATTGGTTTATACAACTTGATAAATAAAACAACAATGAATGCTTTATCATCTCTTTGATTGGTTACAAGAAGAAGGAATTAGATTTCCTGGCAGTCGTGTGTTTGAGTACATCACCTTCCGTACGGCGATCGCTATTTTGCTTTCGCTGTTTATTACTCTGGTGTATGGTAAAAAATTAATTCTTTTTTTACAGAAACATCAAATTGGAGAAAGTATACGCGAGGAAGGGTTAGCTGGGCAGGAAAGTAAAAAGGGTACACCCACTATGGGAGGTATCATTATCATTTTCGCTATTATAATTCCCACTTTATTACTGGCGGATCTTACCAAAGTGTATGTGCAGCTTATGATTGTGAGTACTATTTGGATGGGAGCTATTGGATTTATTGATGATTATTTAAAGTTACGCAGCAAACGTTTAGCGCAGGAGCGTGGAAAAGAGTATAAAAAGACTAATGCCGATGGTTTAGCAGGCTGGTTTAAAATATTGGGTCAAGTTGGCTTGGGTCTTACTGTAGGTGCTACGCTATATTTTAATACAGAAACGGTGATATGGAGAGAGTATACTGGTAAAAATCCACATGCTGATCCAGCCGTTTTTGCAAAGCAATTTAATGGGCAAACTCATTATTATGTGGAAACAAAGACTCCTGTTACTACCATTCCTTTTGTGAAAAATCATGAGTTTAATTATTCAAAGTTATTACCAGCTTCCTTACGCGACTATACCTGGTTGCTCTATATCCTTATAGTCATCTTTATTATTACGGCAGTATCAAATGGGGCTAACCTCACAGATGGGTTGGATGGATTAGCTACCGGTACCTCTGCGTTAATTGGCGTCTTACTCGGCATTTTTGCCTATGCCAGCGGTAATCTGGTTTTTGCAGATTATCTAAATATTATGTACATCCCTAATCTGGGAGAGCTCTCTGTTTACATCGCGGCTATGATTGGTGCCTGTATTGGATTTCTCTGGTATAATTCTTTTCCCGCTCAGTTATTTATGGGCGACACTGGTAGCTTGATGTTGGGCGGGGTGATTGCTTCATTGGCCATCATTGTACACAAAGAATTATTGATTCCTATTTTCTGTGGAGTGTTCTTAGTGGAGTCACTAAGTGTGATTTTACAAGTAGGCTACTTTAAATATACCAAACGCAAATATGGCGAAGGACGTCGCATTTTCTTGAAAGCTCCTTTGCATCACCATTATCAAGTGCAGGGATTGCATGAAGTGAAAATTGTAAATCGATTTTGGATTGTGACGGTGTTATTAGTGGTTTTTAGTATTGTCACCTTAAAGCTTCGATAAGCAAAGGGACTATGAATACAAAAAAAATTGTCATACTAGGAGGAGGCGAGAGTGGAGCGGGTGCTGCTGTGTTGGCCAAACGTAAGGGGTATGATGTATTTCTTTCAGATGAAAGTTCTTTGAAGGAAAAATATCGTAACGAGCTTTTGACAGAAGGTATTCCTTTTGAAGAGGGACATCATGATTGGGATAAGATTCTGCAAGCTGAGGAGGTGGTGAAAAGTCCGGGTATTCCTGAAAAAAATGAATTGCTAAAAGCCATTCGTGCAAAAGGGATACCGGTGATCAGTGAAGTAGAGCTGGCCTATCGATATAAAGGCAGTAGCCGTATTGTGGCTATTACGGGGAGTAATGGTAAAACCACTACCACGTCATTGTTGTACCAACTCTGTGCTAAAAGTGGTTTGGAGGTGGCACTGGTAGGTAATATTGGTGTCTCTTTTGCCCGTCAGGTAGCCGTGGACCCTAAGCCGCTTTATGTTGCAGAAATCAGCAGTTTCCAATTAGATGATATCGTGCAGTTTAGACCAGACATTGCTATACTGACGAATATTACCGAAGATCACCTTGATCGTTACGAATACATTTTCCTCAATTATATAAAAAGCAAATTCAGGATTACAGAGAACCAGCAGGCTAATGATTATTTCATTTACTGTGCTGATGACGAAGTGACTTTACAATATATCAACGAATTCAATATTAAATCAACTCAATTGCCAATCAGCATGAAAAGAGAAGTACCTAACGGGGCATTTATTAAGGATGGGGATATGTATGTGCGCACTGGAAACGAAGTAATGACGATGAGCGTCTTTGACTTCGCGTTGAAAGGCAAACATAATCAATATAACACCATGGCTGCTTGCGTAGCGGCCGCTACCCTCGATATCAGAAAAGATAAAATTAGGGATGCGGTACAGCATTTTGATCAGCTGGAGCATCGTATGGAGTATGTGAGTACTGTAAGAGGAGTGAAGTTTATTAATGATAGTAAGGCTACTAATATTAATTCCACTTGGTATGCTTTGGAAAGTATGACAAGGCCTACCGTGTTGATATTGGGAGGAGTAGATAAGGGGAATGATTATTCATTATTAGCAGAGGGAGTTAAAGAAAAAGTAAAGGCAATTATTTGTTTGGGAGTAGATACTAAAAAAATTCATGAGGCATTTGCCGGAGTAGTATCTGTGATCACGGATGTAAAAACAGCGGAAGAAGCAGTACAAGTTGCTTTTCATTTAGCGGTTAAGGGCGATACCGTGTTGTTGAGTCCTGCTTGTGCGAGTTTCGATTTGTTTAAAAATTACGAAGACAGAGGTCAGCAATTTAAAAAAGCAGTGAGAGAACTTTAATTATGGAGGTTACTAGAGATATACGATTTTCCGATTTAAGAAACAACTTTAGCACGGATAAGTTGTTACAACGTACCAAGGGCGATAAAGTAATTTGGGCGCTGGTGGTATTGTTGACCTTAGTGTCTTTATTAGCTGTATACAGTGCTACTGGTTCATTAGCATATAAACTCTACAAGGGGAATACGGAAGTCTATTTATTCAAGCAAGTAGCTTTTATTTTCGGTGGATTACTCGTGATCTATTTCTCACACTTGGTTAATTATACCTTTTACTCAAAGATGGCTCGGATCGTGTTTCTTCTCTGCATTCCTCTTTTGTTATATACTTTATTCTTTGGGGTAAAGATGAATGAAGGTAGTCGTTGGATTAAGCTACCTATCATAAATATGACGATGCAAACCTCGGATTTAGCCAAGTTAGCCTTGTTTATGTACTTGGCTCGTTTACTCAGTAAAAAGCAGGATATCATTAAAGAATTTAAGAATGGCTACTTGGTGGTTTTTTGGCCGATAGGGGTTACTTGTTTGCTTATAGCTCCTGCCAACCTTTCTACTGCATTGTTGTTAGGAGCCAGTTGTCTATTGCTTTTGTTTATTGGTCGTGCCAGTACTAAGCATTTGTTGCTAACTGTGGGGGTAGCATTAATTCCTATTATTATGCTGATCAGTGCGGCTGTAATCAAGCACCAGACAAATGATACAGAAGAGAGGGTAGTTTCTGCTCAAAAGACAAGTTCTGCACTTACGGTGAGGGTGACAACTTGGGTAAACAGGGTAGAAAGCTTTATCTATGGAAGTGAAGATGCTGATAATGATGCTTACCAAGTGAATCAAGCTAAAATTGCGGTGTCAAAAGGAGGAATTTTTGGCGTGGGCCCTGGTAATAGTACTACTCGCGATTTTCTTCCGCAGGCTTACAATGACTTCATCTACGCTATTATCATTGAGGAATATGGATTAATAGGAGGTGCCTTTATTGTTTTTGTTTACCTCGTATTCTTATATCGATGTATTAGAATTTTTAAGCGTTGTCCTTTTGCTTTTGGAGCTTTTTTGGCATTAGGATTAAGTTTTACACTGGTTATTCAAGCCATCGCTAATATGGCGGTAACCGTTAACCTGTTTCCTGTAACCGGGGTTACTCTACCGCTGGTGAGCATGGGGGGATCTAGTTTCATTTTTACCTGTTTGGCCATTGGTATTATTCTCAGTGTAGCTAGAAACGTAGAGCAACTTGAAGGAAAAAATAGTGAGAGCAAGCAAACTGAAAAAGCGTCATGAGTCAACGAATTATCATAGCAGGAGGTGGTACTGGCGGGCATATATTCCCGGCATTAGCCATTGCTGGTGCTTTACGTGCCGCTGATCCTACTATTGAAATTTTATTTGTGGGCGCCAATGGTAAAATGGAGATGGAGAAAGTTCCACAGGCTGGATATGCTATTGAGGGCTTAGACATTGCCGGTTTCAATAGAAGTTCATTGCTAAAAAATATTGCCTTGCCTTGGAAATTAGTCAAGAGTTTTTGGCAAGTGCTATCCATCTTCTCCCTATTTAAACCTACGGGGGTTATTGGGGTGGGAGGGTATTCAAGTTTTCCGGTACTTCGTTTTGCGCAAGTAAAAGGGATTCCTACCTTTTTACATGAGGCCAATTCTTTTGCTGGCAAGTCAAATATTTTACTATCTAAGAAAGCGATTTGTGTTTTTGCCGGTGTGAAAGGATTGGAACGTTTCTTCCCTGCTCATAAAGTCATCTTTACAGGAAATCCTGTGCGTCGCAGCATTATAGATGCCCACATTGATAAAGCGCAGGGTTGTGTTCATTTTTCATTACAACCCAGCCATCCTATACTCTTAGTGGTGGGAGGAAGTTTAGGAGCTCGTTCATTGAATGAATCAGTAGAGGAAGGAGTAGAAAAAATCAGCGAAGCAGGCATTCAACTTATCTGGCAGACGGGTGCTTATTATGCCCAAAAGGCAGCTCTTTGCGCCAAGGGTAAGAAGGAAGTTTGGACGGGACCTTTTATTCAACAAATGGAGTTGGCCTATGCTGCTGCCGATGTGGTGATAGCAAGAGCGGGGGCTATGACAGTAGCAGAGTTAGCGATTGTGGGTAAGCCGGTGATTTTTGTTCCTTTCCCATTAGCAGCCGAGGATCATCAGACACAAAAT